>JAJRPH010000485.1 GCA_024280875.1 Deltaproteobacteria bacterium
GTTAGTATTATCAGGCGGTAGCACACTTTCAATCAAAAGTCTAGATATTTTTAATGTTTTTAAGTAGTTATATGGATCCCTCAAAATGCATTGGTCGAAAATTATTTTTCATGTTATCAAAAGTCAAATGCGGTTACCCTGGGATGACCCTGTGAAAAGTGGTTTCAGGATGAATGACATTTTTTTCCCGCTTTACCAGTTTAAGCGCATCTGTTTTACAATCCAAAGCACAGACACCACAGCCCACACAGATGGACAGTCTTGTATAAATATCTTTGGTAACAAGGTGTCCCATTTTGATCTCCTTATAAATTAATATGTTTTAGGCCACTGATGCCCTGGTTAATTCCGTACTTCCTTTTACAGATTTTTTGTTCAGGATTTTTAAGGCAACCGCCTTCTCATTCTGAGCATAATCACGGATGGTCTGAGAGGCCATCTCCGATTTCCCATCTTCGATATACCGGGTGGTAAGCTGAAAAAATTTAACGTTTTTAATCAAATCTTCAGCGCGAAAGGAAAGCGATGCAAATTGAACCCGGCGATTGCTTGGCCACAGGTCAATCAGCATTTGTTCAAGCAAAGGGTTTTTGGTACCCGCCAGCCCAGCTAATGCGTATTCGAAGATACCATTGAAATATCCGGTAATATCCCCTTTTTCAGCACTTTGTTCGATTTTTTTCAGTGCGTCATGCAACATGAGAAGATCCTCTTTGCTGCAATTCTCAACGAATTTTCGGGCGGTAAGAGCATACAGTTCCTCCAGAATATCGTAAAGACATTCGATATAAGATGGAGACATTTCAGTTACTTTAGCACCACGACGCGGTATCAGCTCTACCAGACCGTTTTTTTCAAGGATGCGCAGCGCTTCACGGATCGGACTCCTGCTGACGCCCAACTCTTCTGCTATTCTGGCCTCAAGAACCCTTTCGCCGGGTTTTAACTCCAGTTGAATAATTTTTTCACCCACATAAAGGGCAATCTGCTCGGCCAGGTTTTCCGATGCTTTAAAAGCCATTTACATTCCTTTTCAATTGCCCGTCTCCTGAAACCAAATAACGAGAGATCTATAAACCCCGTTAATTATCGGTTGAAAGATTCGGTGGGAGAAAACAATTTTTCAAATTGTACATTGTCGACAATCTACAATATTTTATTATTGCCTGTCAAGATCAAATTAAATGGCGTTAACAAATGAGGCTTTGGACAGGTTGCGTTCTGAAAAAGTACGCTTACGATGATCAAGTCGTAGTTCAAATGATTATCAACTTTGATATCCGGGCGAATTGAACAAGCGATCATGATGAGAAGAAAAGAAAAAGAGATCACAGAAATATCTGAAATCAATGCCGAAATTCATAAAGCGCTTTGCCGGCAAAGCGAAAAAAAGCTTATGGAAATAGCAGCTGATGCCATTAAGGAACCAGGCGCTGCAAAGAGATATAAAAAATAAATAAAAAATTCCGGAATGTTTGGGCAGTTGAGGACCCCATGTGCGTATAAGCTAAAAATAAAAAAAGCCTTGCCCGTTGGGTTATCAAAATGGGGGGGGGTGGTGGGCAAGGCTTTTAATTAAAAACCGATAAATTTTATCGGCATTTTTTACATAATATAATGTGCTTATTCTTCAGTTTTCTGAGGCTTCTTTTCCGCCTTGGCAGCCTTCTTGTCGACCTTGTCTGCTTTCTCGGATTCAACAGGTTTTCCGGTTAATTCAACCATGGACATCGTTGCCGCATCACCCTTGCGAAGACCAATCTTAACTAAACGAGTGTATCCGCCGGCTTTACTGCCGAATCGTTGCTGCACATCATTGAACAGCTTGTGAACAACACTCTTTTCACGAATTATCGCCATTGCTTGTCTTCGGGCATGCAGGTCGCCACGCTTTGCTAAAGTAATCAACTGGTCGGCCCAGCGTCGGAGTTCCTTTGCTTTTGCATCTGTGGTTTGAATTCGATCGTATTTAAAAAGTGATGTCACCATATTTCGGAACATGGCGCTTCTATGACTGCTGGTTCTATTTAATTTAACTCCGCTCTTCATGTGTCTCATAAAGCGTTATTCCCCTTGATCTGTATCATCGTCTTCAGGGGGCTCAAATGAATCAATATTCATACCCAGAGATAGCCCTAGTTCAGACAACAGTTCCTTAATTTCATTTAATGATTTTCTGCCAAAATTCTTGGTTTTAAGCATTTCAGCTTCCGTACGGTTCACCAGCTGGTAAATCTTGGTGATATTGGCATTACGCAAGCAATTGGCACTTCTGACAGAAAGTTCAAGCTCATCGACATCAAGATATAAATTTTCATTATGCCTCGGTTTCGAATCATCAGGGATTTTCTCTGACAATTCAGGTTCGAGATCTTCATCAAAATTTATAAAAACATTCATTTGTTCTTTTAATATTTTAGCACCAAAGGCAACCGTATCCTCTGGGGAAACTGATCCATCCGTCCAGACCTCCATGGTCAGTTTATCATAATCTGTTTTTTGACCCACCCGGGCATTGCTGATGCGGTAGTTCACCCGTTTAATGGGTGAAAAAACGGAATCTATCGCAATAGTTCCAACCGGCGCTTCAGGATCTTTATTTAATTCAGCCATGGCGTACCCTTTGCTGGCCTTCACCGTCATTTCAACTCTGAATTTGGCATCAGCGGAAAGCGTAGCAATGTGCTGATCCGGATTCATAATTTCAACTTTTCCGTCACCATTGATAATATCGGCGGCTGTAATAATACGCTCGCCAGACGCATCAATTTCTATCATTTTCGGCTCAGAATCTTCCATTTTGACACGAACATTTTTCAAATTCAGAATAATTTCTGAAATATCTTCTAAAACACCAGGGATTGTCGAAAATTCATGCATCACGCCATCGAATTTAACTGATACTATGGCTGAGCCGCAAATTGAAGAAAGTATAATTCGTCGTAATGAATTACCGATAGTGATGCCAAAGCCGCGTTCCAGCGGTTCCCAGACAAATTTCCCATATGTAGGGGTCTGGCTGGCGATCTGAACCTTTTCAGGTTTGATGATTTCGCGCCAGTTCATAAATGTAATTTCATTCAATGACATGTGATATCTCCAAATTTGTTAATATGCCCGATTTGTCCGATACGGCTACCGCAGGAAAGTCTTCTATGATTTATAGCCGGAATCGTAGAAAATAAATGTGTAGCTACGGCAGATCGAATTATCTGGAATAAAGCTCTACTATCTGATTTTCCTGAATCGGCATTGTTATATCTTCTCGTGCCGGAACACCTTTAACCATGCCTTTGAAGTTTTCTTTTTCAAGCTCTAACCATTGAGGCATACTTCTTCGAACAACAGCTTCAAGAGAATCGGTAATGACCTGCATTGTTCTGCTTTTTTCACGGATTTCAACGACATCATCGGTTTTAATCTGATATGAAGGGATGTTTACCTTTTTCCCATTAATCAAAAAATGACCGTGACGTACCAGTTGACGCGCCTGGGGCCGTGAATTAGCGAAACCAAGTCGAAATACGACATTGTCAAGTCGTTGTTCAAGCATCATCAGTAAGTTGGTACCGGTGATCCCTTTTTTATTGTCTGCCTTTACAAAAGTCAGCTTAAACTGTTTTTCAGAAAGACAATAACTGCGTTTCACTTTCTGTTTTTCACGAAGCTGCTGGCCATAATTGGAAATCTTTCCCCCACGACGCTGTCCATGCTGTCCTGGTGGGTAACTTCGTCGGTCAAACGCACACTTATCCGAATAGCAGCGATCGCCTTTCAAATATAATTTTAAATTCTCCCGTCGGCAAAACCGACAAACAGATCCTGTATATCGTGACAAATTTTCCTCCCCTTATAAACTAATTCTCGTAACAGCTTTTTAAATCAGGTTAAGTTTATCAAGCGATGTTAAAGTATTAAATCAATAGACCCAAAGTTTTTAAACAAACGAAAAAAACACTAAACCCGGCGGCGTTTTTTGGGTTTACAACCATTATGCGGGATCGGTGTAACATCTTTTATCATCGTAACGGTAAGACCAGTGGCCTGCAATGATTTCAGCGCGGATTCACGGCCGGGACCGGGACCTTTAACATAGACTTCAACATTTCTCAAGCCATGTTCCATCGCCTTCTTAGCGGCATCCTGTGAGGCAAGCTGAGCGGCAAAAGGAGTACTCTTTCTGGACCCTTTAAATCCGTTCATTCCTGCAGTAGACCATGAAATAACATTCCCGTTTGGATCTGTTATTGTCACAATGGTATTGTTAAAAGTCGATTGAATGTGAACAACGCCGTTTAAAATATTCTTTTTTACTTTTTTCTTCGTTTTCGTTCTTTTTGCCATTGATTCAGCCTTTATGTATTATATTACTTTTTAGCGACCGCACCTTTTTTCTTTACTGCGGTTCTTCGTGGCCCTTTACGTGTACGTGCATTTGTACTTGTCCGCTGGCCATGAACCGGCAGTCCCCTTCGATGACGAATTCCCCGGTAACATCCCAAATCCATCAATCGTTTGATATTCATGGATATCTCAGTCCGGAGTTCCCCTTCCACACGAACCCCATCATCAATAACCTTACGGATCTGATTGACCTCGCCGTCTGACAGGTCATCCGTTTTAACACTTTCATCAATACCCAGCTTAGCAAGTATAGTTTGAGATGTGGACAGCCCAACACCATAAATATATGTTAAGCCAATTACTATACGTTTACCTTTCGGTAAATCAACGCCCGCGATTCTTGCCAATGTCTGCCTCCTTGTATACGATATCTATCCTTGACGCTGTTTATGCCGTTTGTTGACACATATGACACGTACAATGCCTTTTCTCTTAATAATTTTGCAATTCCGACATCTCTTTTTAACGGATGCACTTACCTTCATCACACCACCTCAAACCTATTTTCTATCAATCAGATTATCAGATAATAATATCTATAGACCCAAGAACTGCTACTTAGATCGATATGTAATTCTTCCCCGTGTAAGATCATATGGGGACAATTCTACCGTAACCGAGTCTCCGGGCAAAATTTTAATAAAATGCATTCGCATTTTACCCGATATATGAGCGAGAACCTGATGCTCGTTTTCAAGTACTACTTTAAACATAGCATTAGGCAACGTTTCAAGTACTGTTCCCTGAACCGTAATCGGTTCTTCTTTTGCCATTGATGATCTCCCGTTTACAGATTAAAAAAAACTTAATTAGAGATTAAACAAATTATTAAAATTAAATAAAATATTAGATAAATTTAAATATTATTATCTCTTAATTTTGCCGGTATTTAAGAAACCTTCATAATTTCTGGTAATTAAATGAGATTCCACCTGTCCGACCGTATCCATTGCAACGCCAACAACAATCAGCAGCGATGTACCACCAAAATAAAACGGAACATGCAGTTGCGTCATCAATACCGACGGCAACACGCAGACCGCTGAAACATAGGCAGCACCGCCCAGAGTTATGCGCGTCAGAACCTTGTCAATATAATCAGCAGTTCGTTTGCCTGGGCGTATACCAGGGATATAACCGCCGTATTTCTTCATATTGTCAGCGACATCCTCTGGATTGAACACAATCGCCGTATAGAAATAGCAGAAGAAAAATATAAATCCTATAAAAATCAACTCATAAATAAGTGTCCCGGGACGAAGCGCGGATGAAACATACTGCATCACGGTAATCTCTTTGAAAAAGCTTGCCAAAGTCGCCGGAAACATGATCAAGGAAGATGCAAAAATCGGTGGAATAACACCAGACGTATTCAATTTCAAAGGCAGATGAGTACTCTGGCCACCGTACATTTTACGACCCACCACTCGTTTGGCATACTGGACAGGAATGCGCCGCTGGCCCTGTTCCATGAAATTGATAAATCCAATCACAGCAACCATGAGAATGACCAAAATCACACAAGCGAAAATCCCCATCTCACCGGTGGACAGCATCTGAAATGTATTTCCCATGGCCTGGGGCATACGGGCAACAATACCTGCAAAAATAATCAGCGAAATCCCATTGCCGATTCCGCGTTCACTGATTTGTTCTCCCAGCCACATGATAAACGCCGTGCCGGCTGTCAGGGTGATCACCGTCATTATGCGAAAAGACCATCCCGGATGGAAAACAATAGCCAAACCGCCCGGGGCATTCATATTTTCAAGACCGACGCTGATGCCGAAGCCCTGGATGATACTTAAAACAATTGTACCATACCGGGTATACTGGGTAATTTTTTTCCGTCCCTGATCCCCTTCCTTGGAAAGCCTTTCAAGATGCGGAAAAACGACCGTCAAAAGCTGTAAAATAATGGATGCACTGATATAAGGCATGATCCCTAAGGCAAATACAGACAGCCTTTCAAGGGCACCGCCGGAAAACATGTTGAAAATTCCGAAAAGTGTATCCTGATACTGCGCAAAAAAAGTCGCCAAAGCATCACCGTCAATGCCCGGCGTCGGGACATGAACTCCCACGCGGTAGATAGCCAGAAACGCCAGCGTAAATAAAATGCGCTTTTTCAGCTCAGGAATTTTAAATATGTTTTGAATCCCGGAAGTTGTGACTGCCATTAGGATATAACCTCGACCTTGCCGCCAGCCGCTTCAATTTTATCTATTGCACTTTTACTGGCGGCATGGACTTTAACAGTTAACGGAAAATCAATATCACCTTGTCCAAGTAATTTGATCGCATCATACTGTCCTTTTGCCATTCCGGCGGAAAGGAGTGTCTGTTCATCAACGATCGTGTCACTTTCAAATCTCTTTAAATCAGCTATATTTAAAATTACAATTTTCTTTTTAAATATATTGCAAAAACCTCTTTTCGGCAACCGGCGGTGAATTGGCATCTGACCGCCTTCAAAACCGGGTCTGACACCACCGCCGGAACGACTGCGGTGGCCTTTGGAGCCTCTTCCTGCTGTCTTGCCCAAACCGGATCCAACACCCCGACCTAATCGTTTGCGTGAAGACCTTGAGCCTTCTGCTGGAGATAATTCATTCAACTTCATGCTCTATACCTCCACTTTCACAAGATGCGTTACTTTATTTACCATTCCACGGATAGACGGAGTGTCTTCCAGTTCGACGGTTTTATTCATTTTCGTCAGCCCCATACCCCGTAAAACCTTACGATGCTTTTCAGGCCTTCCATTCATGCTTTTAACCAGTGTAATTTTTATCTTTCCAGGCATATCAGTCACTGTCCTTATTATAATTGGTCAACATTTAATCCGCGTTTAGCCGCCACTTTTTCACGGCTCTGCAGTCCGGCCAGTCCTTTTATGGTTGCCTTTACTACATTATGCGGATTGTTGGAGCCCATGCATTTTGTCAGGATATTTTCAACTCCTACAGCTTCGAGTACGGCTCGAACAGCGCCACCAGCAATAACACCGGTCCCCTGTGAAGCTGGTTTTAGTAGAACACGACCCGCTCCAAACCGACCAATAACTGCATAAGGAATGGTACCGTCGATTAAGGAAACGGTCACCATATTTTTTTTGGCACTTTCAACCCCTTTTCGGATTGCTTCAGGGACTTCATTTGCCTTGCCTAATCCGTAACCGACACTGCCCTGACCATCACCGACGACAACAACAGCACTGAAGCTGAATCTTCTGCCGCCTTTGTGAACTTTTGCGACGCGATTAATATGTACGACCTTATCTATAAGATTATCGTCTGTTTCTTTCCTGAACAAGGCAATGCCTCCTTATTTACTATTAAAAATCCAGTCCTGCCTTACGAGCACCATCGGAAACCGCCTTTATGCGGCCATGATACAGAAAACCATTCCGGTCAAAAACGACAGACTTAATTCCCTTTTCTGATGCACGTTGAGCGATTAATTGACCAATATAAGTTGCCGCCGCTGTTTTATTTTCAAACTTCTGCTGTTCAATGACTTCCTTTTCGGCTGTTGAAGCGGAAGCAAGCGTGATGCCCTTTGTATCATCAATAATCTGAGAATAAATATGCCTGGCACTTCTGAAAACCGACATTCTCGGTCGCTCTTCAGTACCGGATAATTTTTTCCGAATTCTTTTTTTTCTTTTCAGCCTGAGGGCTTTTCGTCTGTTTGCGGAACCCATGATTCATACCTTTTAATTTTTATTCAGATAATAATTTATTTGGCTGTTTTACCGGCTTTACGTTGGATACGCTCCTCGACATACTTAACCCCTTTACCCTTATAGGGTTCAGGCGGCCTTAAGCTTCGGATAGTAGAGGCAGTATAACCTAGAAGGTCTTTGTCAATACCGGACAGTTTAATCACATTCTTGTCGATATTGGCGGAAATCCCTTCCGGCAGAGGGAAATCAATCGAGTGGGAAAACCCCAGATTAAATTCTATATTATTCCCCTTTAACACAGCACGATAACCAATGCCGTTGATTTCAAGGGAACGATCAAATCCCTGGGAGACGCCGGTCACCATGTTGGCAATAATGGCTCGAGTCATTCCCCATAAAGACCTTGTCTTTTTATCCATAGTCTCGATTGAGACTGTCAGCACTTTATCATCGATATTTAAGTTAACATCAGGGTGTATTGTCCGGCTCAGTGTACCTTTATCCCCCTGAACAGTCAGCACCCGATCCGTATAGGTAATCTTTATTTTATCCGATATTTCAATTGGTTTTTTGCCAATTCGTGACATATCTTTCTCCTTAACTACCAAATTTCACAGAGAACTTCACCACCGACATTCTGTTGCATCGCCTGTTTGTCGGTAATCAGCCCTTTAGAGGTTGAAAGGACGGAAATACCCAGTCCGTTGAGAACCGGTTTTACATCCTTGCTGCTGACATAAACACGGCGACTGGGCTTACTGACCCGTTGAATACCATAAATTACATGGCGCTCATTGCCCTCATATTTCAGGTAAATTCTGAGTACTCCCTGTTTGGTGTCCTTAATGAATTTAAAATTCTTTATAAACCCCTCTTCTTTCATAACACCTGCGAGGGCGATTTTAAGTTGGGAACCGGGAATATCTACACTTTTATGCTTTGCTTTGCCGGCATTTCTAATGCGGGTCAGCATGTCCGCCAGCGGATCACTCATCGACATTGCATACTCCGTCAATTGCTTGATGTTTATGTTAAACAGTTTTATTCTAAAATTTACCAGCTTGATTTTGTTACGCCAGGTAAAAGGCCTTCTGATGCCATATTACGGAAACAAAGACGGCAGATTCCAAATTTTCGAATAAAAGCTCTGGGCCGTCCACAAATGGGGCATCTGTTATATTGTCTGACCGCAAATTTCGGTTTTCGTGCAGCCTTAACCTTCAGTGATGTTTTTGCCAAAACAAACTCCTTTAATCATTAAAATTAATTTCTGAAGGGCATACCCAACAATTTTAATAATTCTTTACCTTCCTCGTCAGATTTCGCCGTAGTAACTACAGTAATATTCATGCCCTTGATGGTATCGATTTTATCGTAATCAATTTCCGGGAATATTATCTGTTCTTTAATCCCTAATGTATAATTACCTCTTCCATCAAATGCCTTACCGGAGATTCCCCGGAAATCACGAACTCGAGGGAGCGCAATATTTACCAGTTTTTCAAAAAAATCATACATTTTTCCCCGGCGCAGAGTCACCATGCAACCGATCGGCATTCCTTCACGGAGCTTAAATGCAGCAATTGATTTTCTTGCCCGGGTAATCACGGGTGCCTGGCCGGTGATGAGTTTAATCTCTTCTTTGGCGGAATCAAGCAGCTTAATATTATGGATGGCTTCCCCAAGACCAATATTTAATATGACCTTATCCAGCTTGGGGACTTCCATGCAGTTTTTATACTTAAAAGTCTCATTTAATTTTGAGACGACTTCATTTTTATAATACTCTTTTAATGACATGAATATTCCTCCGGCATGCAATTCTATGCATCAATTATTTCATTACACTTTCTGCACACCCGTACTTTTTTGCCATCTTCAAGACGCTGCATCTTGACTCGCACAGGAGCAATACAGTTGTTGCACATCAACATAGCATTAGACCAGTGAATTGCTGCTTCACCTTCGATAATACCGCCCTGTTTGTGTGTAGCATTAGGCCGGGTGTGACGTTTGACCATGTTGACATTTTCGATAAGCAGACGGTTTTTTTTCTGAAGGACACTAATCACTTTACCAATCTTGCCGTTATCCTTACCGGTAATAACCTTTACCTTATCATTTTTTTTAATATGGCATTTGTTCTTTTCCATAACCACTATCTCCTGAATTCACCAGCCGTTATATTACTTCCGGGGCCAGTGAAATTATCTTCATAAAATGATGGGCACGCAGTTCTCTGGCCACCGGGCCAAAAATACGTGTGCCTATAGGTTCACGCTGAGCATTAATTAAAACTGCTGAATTATCATCAAATCTTATAAATGTGCCGTCAGGTCTCCGAATCGCTTTCTTGGTCCGAACCACTACTGCTTTAACGACTTCGCCTTTTTTCACCTTTGAATTGGGTATTGCTTCTTTTACCGATACAACAATAATATCTCCAATGCTGGCATAACGGCGTTTGGATCCGCCAAGGACCTTAATGCAGTATACTTTTTTGGCACCTGAATTATCAGCAACAGACAACCTTGTTTCCGCCTGAATCATTTTGTATATCCTCTATATTATACCGCTTTTTCTATAATCTGGCTAACTCGCCACCGCTTTAATTTGCTGATCGGACTGGATTCGGTTATTAGAACCCGGTCTCCGATTGAGCAGGAATTCTGAGCGTCATGAGCCGCGAACTTTGCCCGCCGCCTGATATATTTTCTATATACTGGATGAATGACGGTTCTTTCAACTCTTACTGTAACGGTTTTATCCATTTTATTACTCAAAACCGTACCCACCAGTTGTCTTTTCATTCCTCTTTGTTTAATCATGTCAGCAACCCGTTTACCCTATATTTCTTTGTCGTTTAATTGTTTTTATCCGGGCAATGTCACGCTTGACCTGTTTGATCCGGTTTGGATTATCAAGCTGGCCGGTTTTATGCTGAAACCGAAAATTGAATAATGTTTCCGACAAATCGACTAATTTGGAATTCAATTCCTGATCACCCAACTCTTTAACTTCACTGGCTTTCATTTACACACCACTCCTTTCAATAAATTTTGTTTTAATAGGAAGCTTATGTGCAGCAAGCCTGAATGCTTCAAGTGCAAGATCCCGGGGAACACCTTCCATTTCGTAAAGGATCTTTCCGGGTTTAATAACGGCAACCCAACCTTCCGGAGCACCTTTACCTTTACCCATTCGAACTTCAGCAGGTTTTTTAGTCACGGGTTTGTCCGGAAAAATACGTATCCACATTTTGCCGCCTCTTTTTACATAGCGGGTCATTGCAATACGTGCAGCTTCAATTTGTCTTGATGTTATATATCCACATTCTGCAGCCTGAAGACCAAAGTCGCCGAAGTTTAACGTCGAACCGCGATGGGCTTTACCCTTCATCCGCCCGGTCTGTTGTTTTCTGAATTTAACTTTTTTGGGGCTCAGCATTTGAACTCTCTCCTAATATCTACTTGCCATCACCTGACATTTGATCGTCTTTGAGGATTTCTCCTTTAAAAATATATACCTTTATCCCGATCGCACCGTAAGTTGTTTTTGCACTGGTAACCCCGTAATCGATATCCGCACGAAGTGTATGCAGAGGCACCCGGCCTTCTTTATACCATTCCGTTCTGGCCATTTCAGCACCACCCAGACGACCGGAGCAGATAATTTTAATACCTTCGGCGCCAAACCGCATAGCGGATGATACGCTTCTTTTCATAGCACGGCGGAATGCGACCCGGCGAATCAGTTGATTGGCAACATTTTCAGCTACCAGTTGCGCATCCATTTCGGGCTTTCGAACTTCCTGAATATCGACTAGAACTTCATGCGTCACCATTTTTTCAAGTTTCTTTTTCAGTGCCTCGATTTCAGATCCTTTTTTGCCGATGATGATACCAGGACGGGCAGCAAAAATTCTCAACTTGATTCTTTTTGAAGACCTTTCGATATCAATGCGGGAAATCCCGGCATGATACAATTGTTTTTTTAAAAACTTGCGTAATTGATGATCCTGGAAAACATATTTTGAATATTCCTTGCCGGCAAACCACCTGGAATTCCAAGTTTTTATAATCCCCAGCCTCATTCCTATCGGATTGACTTTCTGACCCAAGCTCTTTTCCTCCTTTTAAAACTACACTTCAGCGACGATCACGGTAATATGGCTTGTACGCTTTAAAATTCGAGAGCCTCTTCCTCTTGCTCTTGCCCGGAAGCGTTTTAATGTAGGCCCTTCATCTACGATTATATTTTTGATCATGAGCGAATCAACATCCAATTCCGCATTCTGATCTGCATTCGCTATTGCTGATCGCAAAATCTTATGGACTATACCCGCAGATTTCTGGGGCATAAATTTAAGCGCATTTAATCCTGCTTCAGCCGGCTTACCTTTGATTGCGTCAACAATCTTGCGAACCTTTTGAGCGGAAATGCGCATATGTTTAGCTGTTGCCTTGACCTCCATGCCGATATTCCTAACCTTTAATTAGATGAATATTAATTATTTTGTTTTCTTTCCGCCGGCGTGCCCATAAAATATACGGGTGGGAGAAAACTCTCCAAGCTTGTGTCCGACCATGTTTTCAGTCACAAAAACCGGAATAAACTTTTTTCCGTTATGCACCGCCAGCGTTAAGGCAACCATTTCCGGAATAATCGTCGATCGCCTGGACCATGTCTTTATCACCTTATTGCTCCGTGTTTCCTGGGCGGCTTCAATTTTTTTGTATATTTTAGGATCCACATAAGGACCTTTTTTTAATGATCGAGGCATAAACGCTCCTAAAAAAAATATTTTATCTTGTTTTTATAAAGCTTGCAGATAAAAAAACATCTGTTGTTAATTACTTTTTCCGTCTCTTGACAATTAAACGATCACTGGGTTTGCGTTTTCTTGTTCGAAAGCCTTTTGTTGGTTTTCCCCAGGGAGTACAAGGATGACGTCCACCGGATGATCGGCCTTCACCACCGCCCATGGGATGATCCACCGGGTTCATAACAACACCACGAACAGACGGGCGGCGACCTAAGTAGCGAGAGCGGCCGGCTTTTCCCAGTGAAATATTTTCATGGTCCGTGTTACCGACCTGACCGATGGTGGCTTTACAGGTCTGTAAAACAAGCCTTACTTCACCGGAAGGCAACTTGACGGTGGCATAGCGTCCTTCTTTTGCCATTAACTGGGCATAGCCTCCGGCACTTTTAACAAGTTGGCCGCCCTTTCCGATTTGGAGTTCGATATTGTGGATGTGCGTGCCTAAAGGGATATGACTCAACGGAAGCGAATTCCCGGCTTTAATCTCAGCATTCTCACCCGACATGACAGTATCGCCGACTTCAAGCTTTAGCGGTAAAAGGATATAGCGCTTTTCACCATCCACATAATTAAGTAATGCAATTCTGGCGGACCGGTTGGGATCATATTCAATTGCTGCGACTTTCGCCGGAATTCCGTCTTTATTCCGTTTGAAATCAATTATCCGGTAAAATCGTTTATGGCCACCGCCGCGATGACGGCAGGTTATCCGGCCGTTTACATTACGCCCACCGGTTTTTTTTATAATTTTTATCAGACTTCGTTCAGGTTTTGTTTTCGTAATTTCCTCAAAAGTTGAGAATTCCTGAAACCGGCGTCCTTGTGATGTAGGTTTTACCCGCTTAATTGCCATTTATAACTCCCAGCTAAACTCCGTCAAAAAAATTAATCCGATGTCCGGGCATTAATGTAACGTGAGCTTTTTTCCAGTCTTTTCGTTTACCGGTAATTCGACCGCGTTGTTTAACTTTACCCTTTACATTTATTGTATTAACCGACTTCACCTTGACATCAAATATCTCTTCCACCGCTCTTTTGATTTCTACCCGATTTGCGTTAAGCGCGACTGAAAATGAGACTTGATTTAACAATTCCTTTTGAAGGTTGGTCTTCTCCGTATCAATCGGTGCTTTTATTACCTGATACTTATTCATGCTGCCAGCCTCCCTTCTATATCCTTTATTGAAGCTTCGAGCAGAACCAGATTTTTATGCTTTAAAATATCATAAACATTCAATCCTTCCACCCGCAGCACCTTCACTCCCGGAATATTTCTTGCCGAAAGTTCCAGTTCTTCATTTTTAACATTAACGACTATCAAAGGATTTTTCAGCTTCAACGTTTCCAGCATGGCTACAACGGACTTTGTCTTTATCTGATCCAAAGTAAAGGCATCTATCACTGTAATCATCTCATCTTTTAATTTAGTGCTTAACGCCATTTTTAAAGCTAGCCGTTTCACTTTTTTATGTACTTTCTTGACGTAGGATCTGGGATCCGGGCCAAAAATTACACCGCCGCCGCGCAACAGAGGACTTTTAATATCCCCTTGCCGTGCACGGCCGGTCCCTTTTTGTCGAAAAGGCTTGGCTCCGCTGCCTTTTACATCTGATCGGCGTTTTACAGCGGCCGTACCGCTGCGTTTGGCGGCAAGCTGCATGCAAACGACTTCATGCAAAACGCTTTTTTTCGGTTCTACATTAAATATGCTGTCAGGCATTTCAACTTCTGAAACTTTTTCACCTTTAATATTCTTAACTTCAATGACAGCCATAGCATCCTCTTTTCATATAATTGGTGACCTGCCTTTTAGCGACAAATCCCTAACTAATTAAAACTTCGGTTTTTTTATTTCAATGGTCCCGCTGGGCGGTCCCGGCACTGCGCCTTTTAAAAGGAGCAGGTTCTCCTCAGGCCGGATATCCACAATTTCAAGATTTCTAACTGTTATGCGGCTATTTCCATACTGGCCCGGCATTTTTTTACCTTTTATGACCTTAGCCGGCCAGGCGCTGTTACCAATTGAACCCGGTGCCCGATGATTCCGGCATCCATGGGTTTCGGGCCCGCGGCCAAATCCGTGGCGTTTAATAACACCTGAAAACCCGCGCCCTTTTGATGTTCCGGAAACCTCTATCTTTTCACCAATTTTAAACATCTCCAGGGTAATTTCCTGGCCAACCTGATATTCATCCGGATTATCGATTCTGAATTCACGCAAAACAGCGAACTGTTTTTCACCACTTTTTAAGTAATGACCTTGTAGCGGCTTATTGACCCGCGCTTTTTTCTTATCGCCAAAACCAAGCTGCAAGGCACTATACCCGTCATTAGCTATGGTCTTGATCTGGGTTACAACACAGGGTCTGACTTCTACCACAGTTACCGGCAGGTAATCCCCTTCATGGGAAAACAGCCCGGTCATACCCAATTTTTTTCCTAAAATCCCGTTACTCATGTCTGCCACCAAATCTATATATATGCTACAATTTAATGTCCACATCAACACCCGGGGACAAATCAAGCTTCATTAACGCATCCACTGTCTGTTGTGTCGGGTCCTGAATATCCAATACGCGTTTATGCGTTCGAATTTCAAATTGTTCTCTGGATTTTTTATTCACATGCGGAGAACGAAGAACACAATATTTATTTATCCGCGTCGGCAAAGGAATCGGACCAACAATTTTTGCACCGGTTTTTCTGGCAGTATCTACAATGTCCCTTGCGGATTGATCAAGCAATTTATGATCATAGGCTCTCAGGCGGATTCTTATTTTAGTGCTCGTAATCATATCAGTATCTACCTATTCTATAATTTCACTAACCACACCTGCACCGACAGTCCGGCCGCCTTCTCTGATCGCAAAACGCAATTCCTTTTCCATTGCGATCGGCGTGATCAGTTCCGCAGATATTGTTACATTATCACCAGGCATTACCATCTCAACTCCCTCTGGTAATGACAATATGCCCGTTACATCTGTTGTGCGAAAATAAAACTGCGGTCGATACCCGGTAAAAAACGGGGTGTGTCGACCGCCTTCATCTTTACTCAATATATATACTTCCGCTTTGAACTTCGTGTGCGGCGTAATGGATCCTGGCGCGGCAACTACCTGACCGCGTTCCACATCTTCACGTTTGGTTCCCCGAAGCAGCAAACCAACATTGTCTCCTGCCTGACCTGAATCAAGCAGTTTGCGGAACATCTCAACTCCTGTACATACAGTGGTGACGGTTTCGCGGATACCCACGATCTCAACCTTTTCACCCACCTTGATCTCACCACGATCAATACGACCGGTAACAACTGTTCCGCGACCTGAAATCGAAAATACATCTTCCACCGGCATTAAAAACGGCTTGTCAATTTCACGTTCCGGCTGTGGTATATAACTATCAATCGCATCCAGCAGCTCAAATATACACTTGGCCGCATCGCTGTCAGGATCATCCGACTCCAGCGCCTTTAATGCACTCCCCTGGATAATCGGGGTGTCATCTCCAGGAAATTCATACAAATCAAGCAATTCCCGAAGTTCCATCTCCACCAGCTCAATCAGTTCCTCGTCATCCACCATGTCGCATTTATTCAAAAATACAACAATCTTGGGAACACCCACCTGACGCGCCAGTAATATATGCTCTCTGGTCTGAGGCATGGGGCCGTCATCTGCGCCGACAACTAAAATTGCACCGTCCATCTGGGCTGCACCCGTGATCATATTCTTGATATAATCAGCATGACCCGGACAATCCACATGGGCATAATGACGTGTGGCGGTCTCATATTCCACATGGGCTGTAGCGATTGTTATTCCGCGGGCCTTTTCTTCCGGCGCCTTGTCAATCTGATCAAACGGAACATAATCAGCCATTCCTTTTAATCCGCTCAACTTGGTTATCGCTGCCGTCAATGTCGTCTTTCCATGGTCAATGTGGCCAATCGTTCCTACATTTACATGCGGTTTTGTTCGCTCAAATTTCTTCTTTGACATTTTCCCATCCTCCCAGTATTTTCATGGCAAATCATTGAAATACTTTTCCATGTTTCCAGATACTTACTTAATAAATTACTCTAAAAAAATACCCAAGCTCAAAATTAAATGGAGCCCACGATCGGGATTGAACCGATGAACCTCATCCTTACCAAGGATGCGCTCTACCGACTGAGCTACGTGGGCTTAACCGTTATCTCTCTGACTCCATTTATCAGCCGAATAAATTGGAGCGGGAGACGAGATTCGAACTCGCGACATTCAGCTTGGAAGGCTGAAGCTCTACCAACTGAGCTACTCCCGCTCGATGTCTAACAGGAAGGCCGGCAACGATCGCCACGCAAATCAGACCACCAGGTGCACATACCACCCTCTTTCATCATAATTGATTAGCTTTAGCCATGTAGTCCATTCGATTCCGGATCTCCGAAACCTCCTACATTCTACCTTTAGAATGGTGGTGGGGGGAGGATTCGAACCTCCGAAGGCGTTGCCGGCAGATTTACAGTCTGCTCCCTTTAGCCACTCGGGAACCCCACCGAGTAATTCTGGAGCCAGCGGAGGGACTCGGACCCCCGACCCACTGATTACAAATCAGTAGCTCTACCAACTGAGCTACGCTGGCGCTTTTCATGAAAGCGGGATGTTGACAGTCGCCGCTGACACACTGTGTACAGCTTTATATTCAAATACTCAAGACCAAATCAAACGGTAAATCAATGACTGCACCATCATTTTTGATAACCCGTTTTTCTAACACCGATGATTATATATTTCAAGTAAAAAAAATAATTTTTAAAATCTTTTTAAAAAATTAATTAAATAACAACTATATTATTGATTTGTCAATTTTATAATTATGTGAGTTTGATTTTTTTTATAATTACCGCTTTTTTTGAATCCGCTTATGACAAACCTTTAAAATTACTTATTACAAAAAAGAATCAGATTACATATAAAAAGTATTTATGCAAGAATTGTTTTTACAATTATCTTCATTTTTATTAAAGTCCTGACTTTAATCACTCCGACCCTCCAAACAACAAGATTATTCAACTGGAAATGAAGTGCTTGAATCCACCAACTGCCTGAAAGACTAATTTGAAATCA
>JAJRPH010000486.1 GCA_024280875.1 Deltaproteobacteria bacterium
CAATTAATCATACATATAGTATCTTAAATAGCTGAAAAATCACTACAACGCAGTAGATGTGACTTTTGACGACACCATCAACCTTTATTGAATGAGAATCTTTTACCTGATTTAGGATTTAGCAAATCCTCTATGAGCTCACATGCCTGTTGCGTTCCGCCTTTTCTTGCTTCTATGTAGCGGATTGCCGCTTTTTTCTGACTGTCAGTTGTCTGTGGCCGTTGGAGTTGGCGTATCAGCCCGGAAGCAACAGATTGCCAGTTTTCCGCTTTGATCGCAAGTCCCTGGTTAAAAATATCATTTCCGATCCAGGCAAAATTCTCCCATGAAGGGCCGATAATCGGTGTAATTCCGTATATCATGGGTTCTAAAAAGTTTTGTCCGCCAAGGGGGGTGAGACTGCCGCCGACAAATACTGCTTTGGCAAGTGCATACGCCGAATTTAACTCCCCGAACGTATCCCACAATATGACGGTCCCTTCAGCAACCGATTCATTATTTAATTCAGACCGGAGTTTCCACCTGGCATTGATACGGTGAAGCGTCTGTTCCCAGTATTTAATACGGTGCATGTGACGCGGGAAAAGTCCGATAATGGTTTCAGACAGATTTGATCTAATATTTTGAATGATATTTTCAACCTGGTGTTCTTCAGGCTGGCGAACAGATCCCAGGACCAGAAAGGCTGATGTTTCCGGAATATAAGCCTTCAAATGATTGTCTGTATAATTAATAACAGTTTGTAATTGATCAAATTTGATATTGGGCATTTTTTGAACTTTATCCTGCCCAAAGAGGGTGGCAAAACGATTTGCATCATCGCCGGAAATGGCAAGAATTTTGTCCGGGCCCAGCGCTTTCCAGAGCAAAGGCCATATCATATATCGCTGAAGGCTTTTGGGCGTCACTCTTCCGTTGATGATAATTGTTCTGACATTATTCTTTTTCAAGGCAAAAAGAAGGCCCGGCCATATTTCCGTTTCCAGCAGGATCATGAGTTTCGGGCAAATGCGTTGAACGACTTGCTCCATTACAGAAGGGCGGTCAAATGGAATAACTCCGCATTCTACTGTAATTTGCCCGCCGTTGCTGCGGGATTCAATCCCCTTTTTGATAATATCGAGTCCCTGCCGGGTGTTGGTCGTGATCAGAACATGAAACGTAGGGAAGGGATTCATATTTTCAATTAAGGACAAAGCCAGGTAGGCTTCTCCTGCGGAAGCAGCCTGAATCCAGATATCCGCAGGTTTGAGATGTTGACCAGATCGCCGATTCTCAAAATTGTCTTTCAGGCGGGGATTTAAGCGAAGCAAAGGAGTGCATAAACGCCATATGAAACCATAAAGGCGTATAGCGGCGATGATTTTTTTTTGTTTGATCATGGTATCGTATTTATTAATGCTGATGAATGGATGTAATGCTCTATTATTAATTCATAATATGATGCCATTCAGATACCATTTATTCGATTTTACATGCAATAAAAATTTGAAGAAGAAAGACTATAGATGGCTAGCATTTTACGTCCAGTGTAAATGGAATGATGTCTATTTGAACCGTTTTAACACCTTTTATTTTTTTTAAGGTATCTTCAATTTTAGCGGTGACCTCTTTTGTTTCATTAATAAACGTCTTAAGATTGATCAGGGCATTTCCGTTGTCTACGGAAGCGCGGATGGTGGGGAATTCGTTGACCAGTTCCGCCTCGATCAAAGCGGCTGTGGTCAGATCGTCAAGCATCTGTTGAGATTCCACGGTGGTTTTTATAGCAGGCTGTTTGATGGCATCGAGTATGATTTCAATGGCGGTATTCACCGTCAATTTATTGATACGCAACACGATATCGTAAAGAGTTGAATCCCAGGTATCGATGCCGTATAAGTAAGCGCTCCATTTGCGACGTTCCGCGTCATCTTTTTCGATAATGCGTTGTGCTTGCACCTGATTCACATTGTCCCGTTTCATGACAATTTCAATCCTATCATCCATATCGGCAACAATACGGACTTTCAGCACATGGGAAATTCCTTTGAGAAAAAAATGGCCGGCGAATCCATGATAAATCACATTGTCTTTTTGTAAATGCCTGAGCAGCGCCGCACGAATATAAGCGACATATTTTTCTTTCCCGTGGGTGAATCGATCAAGAATAGTCGGGCTGTCATGCATTGCGTGAACGAGTTTTATCTCAGGCACATGGAATTGTTCCGAAGCTTCTATAAGGATTTCTCTGGAAATACATTCATATCCCAGTTTTTCAGCCAGTTTTTCGGCCGTCTCTTTCCCAAAGCTGTTAGATCCTCTGGAAATGGTAATAATCGGCATGGTCCTCTCCTGTTAAAAAAACAAATGGGTTTTAAAAAATTACAGAAACCGGGAAAAGGCTTCCTTTGCAAATTTCAAGAAGGCAGTTATTGTTCCTTGTCTTCGACGACAGGAAGATACACGGAAAATGTTGTGCCGCGACCTTCTTCGCTGTCCACGGTAATTCGTCCGCCGATCTCCTGGATGATTCCGTAACTTACCGAAAGTCCCAATCCCGTCCCTGCGCCGACATCTTTAGTGGTGAAGAACGGATCAAATATTTTTTGGATATTTTTTTTGGCAATACCGCACCCCTGGTCCTTCACATCGATTTTGATATATTTTTCATCTGTTTGATCAGCTTTGATGGATAAAATCCCGCCTTCGGGCATTGCCTGGATACCGTTTAAAAAAATGTTTATCAATACTTGTTGCAGGTTGCGGAAATTACCCTTAACCTTGGGCAGATTGGCGGCTATCAAAGTCTTTGCTTCGATCCCTTTCAGCGTGTGTTCATTTTTGACAAGTTTTAAGGTCGACTGGATCAGGTCGCTGGCATCAAGTGCTTCGACTTTGGATTTCCCGAGCCGTGTAAAATCAAGAAGATTTCGAACCGTTGCACTTGACCGTTCCACCTGAATGAAAATATCCTTCAACATTTCCATGACTTCATCATGCGTGTAATCATCCAGGCTTTCCATCAGTGCTTCGGTGGTAATGCTGATATTGTTCAGTGGATTATTGAGTTCATGAGCGATCCCGGACGTCAGGGTCCCAACCGCCGCCATTTTTCGTGATTGAACCAGTTGTTCATGCTTTTCCATTAACTCAAATATCATTCGATTAATGGCAATGGCCAGATTGGAAAATTCATCACGGAATTTACGCTGGGGAATCACCAGATCGAAATTGCCGGCGGCAATTCGTTCCGTGTATTGAACCGCGCGGCCCAGCGGTTGTACGATCTGGCGCGCCAGTTCCATGGCCACCCATATCATAACGATCAGATTGATAATGAGTGAAAAACCAGCGGCCAGCATAAATGTTTGTGCGGTCCTGTGGACCTTGTTTCGCTCCTGATCCATTAAATCCATTGCATCGGTAAGGATTTGATGGCCGTAAATTCGCAACTGCCCCTCGATATTCGATTCATCCAGTTTTGCAGCCTCGTCCTTTGAATTATGCCAGTAAGCGATTTGGTTTAAAAATGCCTGGTATTGATTTAAATTATTGGTCAAATTTTTAAACGTGTCGTGTTCTAAAAGAAACCGCATTTCACTGGCGGCATCTTCAAGGATCAATTCAGCGCTTTTGATGTTAGATAATGCATCAAACAGATCGGTTCTGGTGTGATACAAAAAGTAATTTTTTTCATGACGTCTGGCCTGCTCGACGGTGAACGCGAACTTGGCGGCATGGTCAAAAAAATTTTGTTTTGAGTTCATCTCGGAAATATAAAATATGGATGAAATGCCGATACCGAATGAAAAAATAAACGTCACCAGAAAGGCCAGAATTATACGGAATCGGATACTGAGAGACGGTCGTCCCGAAAGTGCTTTTTCCATTTGAATAATTTCATCGGCACTCGGAATGTTGGTGCTATCCATATTTTGACTATCTGGGCGCTTTATCTTCATCGGTATTTCAATCTTTATCTAAAAGTCTATCTTAAAATGAGAACAGATGATTCAGCGCTTGTCACAAGCTTGCCAAGGCGCTGCCTGGAAAAAATTTTATCCAGAAAAGATTCTTTTCCCATCCACAGGGCCACCAGGTTTTTTTCAGCGGCCTGGGCGATGATTGCGTTTAAGGAAAGACCATCCACAACCTTTACCCAGGCCTTGATATTACGGGAGGTATAATAATCGAGTATCCGGGCCATTCGACGGTCGACATCCGCCTTCAGACCGCCCGCATCCGCCACGCCGATGATTTCCAAATCCGCATGATAAAGGGTGACCAGTTGATTGATCAATTCAATAGACGCCTGGCTGACGGTATCGTGGTCCAGACAACAGTCGATCATCTGCGGCTTTTTTTCTTCTTTGACGACAAACACCGAGCAATTTGCATTTTTGACGATTTTGCCACACACATCGGCATCGTCCCCCCATTTACAGCCTGTCCCAGGGTAACATCCGATCACGATTAAGTCCGCTCCGAATTGTTCGGATTCTGTCAGGATCTCCCGGCCCGCATCTCCCACCCGGATCTTTACGTTTAGATTTTTGTGCTTGTGTTGTTCCCGGTAGTCCAGGTTCAGGACACCTTTTTTCCCCGGGATCAATTGATATCCGGCAATATGACGGCCATAAGGTGAATCCGCTTCATTAAAATAGCCAAGAAATGTTTCCCGATACTTGTCAAGGGTAGCGGCCAGGTCATCTTCGCCCACTGCTGTCGAAGATCGGCTGCTCTTTATTTCTTCCGGCGATACATTCGTTCCGATACCCAGAAGTGTTACGTGTGCCCATGTATTTCCGGCCAGTTCAGCTACCAGCCTTACAACATACTCGCTGTATGGATTTTTATCCAACGCAACAAGGATTCTCATCACAGCCTCCTTTTTTTAAATGAATACTGGGCACTTTGTCCAGCCAGTCTATCGCCAGAAAATCAAAACCGGTGATGGGACACGGCCCAAAAGCTCAATCTGGGGATTGTTTTTCTTCGATTTATGTTTTAAAAATGATACCACCA
>JAJRPH010000487.1 GCA_024280875.1 Deltaproteobacteria bacterium
ATACTTTTTTTTACTATTGAGCCTTATCTCGAATATTTAACCCGCAACCAATTCTTCAAAATTAAACAACACATATTATTGTCCAGACTGGAAAGGTTCAATATTTTTTACAAATTGATAGTTGAAATACCATTTTGTAAATAGAATGCCCCATTGCTTTTTTTAATGAATCGTTATATTCAAAATCCACATGGATTGACATACTTATCATATTCACATCACTTGATATTTAATTTTTATTTAGTTTAATGACACACGTATTTTACAGGAGCGATAAAGCTGATGAAAGAGGGCATATCAAATATAGCGGCAACAGGTAACGGGCAATCCAACGGAAAAAAATTGAGCCTCGGCATTTGCCTGGGCGCTTCCACTATATCTGTCGTTCAGGTGGAGGCCAACAGCAACGGAGACCAAAGGGACAGTGCAGATAAAAACAATGGTACGCGTGTCGTCGACTTTTCGGTTCATTACCATGGAGGTGATCCAAAACAGACCTTGATGTCTGTTGTGCAAAACCTCGATTTCAGCATATTTGATAAAATTGCGGTTACCGGAAGAAAATTTCATAAGTTTGTTAACCTGTCCGCCATTTCAGAGCCGGAAGCTGTTGAGTATGCGTTCAAGTTCGTAAAACCGGAAGAAGTTGTCTGTCCGGCGGTGGTGTCGGCCGGGGGTGAAACATTCATGACCTATGTGCTGGACAGCAACGGCAGGATATCCAACGTGATGACAGGCAATAAATGCGCTTCGGGCACAGGGGAGTTCTTTCTCCAGCAGTTGAGAAGAATGGACGTATCTCTTGAAGATATAGAGGACTGGACTGATAATGAAGATCCTCACCATGTGTCGGGACGGTGTTCCGTGTTTTGTAAGTCGGACTGCACCCACGCCACCAACAAGGGAATTCCAAAGTCAAAAGTCACAGCCGGACTGTGTGTCATGATGTCGAACAAGGTACTGGAACTTTTGAAAAAAGTGGATCGCAAAAACATTATGGTAACCGGCGGAACAGCGTTGAACAAGATGATGATCAACAACCTGAAGGCTGAAATACCCGGGCTGATTGTTCCGAAAGAGGCTCCTTATTTTGAAGCCCTTGGAACAGCCTTGTGGGCGCTGGAACACCCGACCGTCCCATTTCCCGGAAAAGAGTCGCTTTTCAGGACGGAGATAGAACCTTTTGAATCTTTGCCTCCCCTGGCAGATTTCAAGGATCAGGTGGAATTCAAAACCATTAAAACAGACAAGGTGAGAAAAGGAGATAACTGCATTTTGGGCCTTGACGTGGGGTCAACAACCACAAAGGCTGTGCTCTTACGAAGAGATGACAATGCCATGCTCGCCTCCATCTATCTGAGGACCAACGGAGATCCGGTCGGTGCATCGCGCAAGTGTTACGAATCGATACTTGGGCAGGTGGAATCCGAAGTTGATCCCGACAGCATCAAAATTACAGGCCTGGGCGTCTGCGGCTCCGGCCGTCAGATTGCAGGACTTCATGCCATGACAGACGGAGTGATCAACGAGATTGTCGCACATGCTACCGCAGCAGTATTTTTTGATGATAAGGTGGAAACGATTTTTGAGATCGGCGGCCAGGACGCAAAATATACGTATATTACCAACGGCGTATCTTCCGATTATGCAATGAACGAGGCCTGTTCTGCTGGGACAGGCTCATTTCTTGAAGAGTCTGCGTTAGAATCGTTGAATGTCGCCATGGAAGATATTGCGGATATTGCGATGAAAGGGAAAAAGCCGCCGAATTTTAACGACCAGTGTGCCGCATTTATCGCCTCAGATATTAAGAATGCGATTCACGAAGGCGTTGCGCATGAAGATATTGTTGCCGGGCTGGTCTATTCCATTTGCATGAATTACTCAAACCGGGTCAAAGGGAACCGGCAGGTTGGAGAGAAAATCTTCATGCAGGGCGGCGTATGCTATAACCATGCCATTCCTTTGGCCATGGCCTCCCTTGTGGGCAAACCGATCATTGTCCCTCCTGAACCCGGATTGATGGGCGCTTTTGGCGTGGCCCTTGAGGTTAAGAAGCGAATTGAAAACAACCTAATTGAGGAGGGGCTGTTTGACCTTAAATCCCTTGCGGCTCGCGATGTAAAGTATGGAAAATCATTCATATGCGGCGGCGGGAAAGAAAAATGTGACAGACAATGCAATATTGCAATGATTGAGCTGGAGGGGAAAAAATATCCTTTTGGCGGTGCCTGTAACCGGTATTACAATTTAAGACGCAATATTAAATATGACATTAAAACGCTTGATCTGGTAAGGCTCCGGCAATCGCTTGTTTTTGATAAATATGCTGCCGCATTATCCGAAAGGACAACGCCGAAGGGCCGGGTGTTGATCAACCGAAGTTTCCTAGTGAATACTTATTACCCGCTTTATTCAACTTTTTTTACCGAACTCGGATATGAAATCATCTTACCTGATAAGCCGTCTCAGGAAGGGATCGACAGACGGGGGGCGGCTTTCTGCTATCCTGCGGAACTTGCCCATGGGTTTTTCTATTCAATGATCGAGGCGAGAGATCAACCGGATTTTATATTTCTTCCTCATTTTAAAACCATACCCGCCAGCAACGGAGGTGAAAGTTCGCAACTATGCCCCTTTGTTCAGGGTGAAACGTTCTATTTGCAGACCACATTCAGAGACCCGATTGAAAAATTAAAAGCAAAGGGCACACAAGTACTGACCCCGCTTCTGGATCTAAGGACAGGACTTGAAGACGCAATAGATCAGTTTGTTGAAACTGCGGCAAAGATGGGCGAAGCAAAGAAAAAGGCTGTCAACGCATTTCAAAAAGCGGTAGGCAAACAAAATGCGTGTTTTAAGGAGATGAAGGAAATCGGAAAAAAGGTGATGGCTGAACTGGAATCAGATCCTGAAAGAACTGCAGTGGTGATATTCGCCAGATCCTACAACGGGTATGCGGGGGAAGCCAACATGGGTATCCCTCACAAACTGGTATCAAGGGGCGTTCAGGTCATTCCCCTCGACTTTCTCAGTCTTGAAGGTGAAAGGGCTAAAAAGCACATGTACTGGGGTACGGGGCAGCTGATTTTGAGGGCGGCCAGGTTTGTAAAAAAACACCCCCAGCTTTTTGGCACATACATCACCAATTTTTCCTGTGGGCCGGATTCCTTTCTTATCGGCTATTTCAGAAGTATAATGGGTAAAAAGCCCTCCCTGACCCTTGAACTCGACAGCCATTCAGCTGATGCAGGGCTTGAAACAAGGATAGAGGCTTATCTTGATATTGTGGCTACATTTAAGCAGCTTAAGGTACAAGAGAAGGCCCCGGACAGCACAAAACAGTTCAGCACAAACCGGTTCAGGGTAGCGGAGGTCTCTCTTGAAAACAGTGTCCCTGTGGTGACCACATCATCCGGAAGAACCCTTTCTATGGCGGATCAGGCAGTCACGATACTTTTTGCGTCAGTGGGTCGTATTGCAGCGGAAGCCTTAGGCGCTGTATTTAAATCCAAAGGGTATAACGTGGTGGTTCATCCGCCTTCAGACGAGGCGATTCTTAAGCTCGGCAGGGCCAACACGAGCTGCAAAGAGTGTCTGCCGCTTTTGCTGACAACCGGAACTTTGTTGAATTATATTCAAAACCATAAAAAGGACGGAGAAATACTTGTCTATTTTATGCCCACAGGTTCGGGGCCGTGTCGGTTCGGCCAGTACTATGTTTTTATGGAGGATTTGCTCAAGAGGTTGAATATCCCGGATGTGGCGCTTCTTTCCCCTTCATCTGAAAACAGTTACGCGGGTCTTGGAACCGATTTTCAGATTAAGGTCTGGTCTGCGATTATTGTGTCAGACGTCATGGAAGACATACGGTCAATGATTCTCGCAAATTCCGTTGATGTTGATCAGGGGATGGATATATTTGAAAGAGAATGGGGCAGGGTAGTGGAAACCATTGAAACAGAAAAATTTGCGGGATTGGAAAGGCAGCTTCAAAAAACAAGCTGGAATCTTAGCGAGATTCCCATGAAGCGGCCACCGGGAGATGTGCCGGTGATCTCTCTTTCAGGGGAGATGTTTGTAAGGCGAGACGGGTTGTCCCGCAGGTATCTGACCGAAGTTCTGGCAAAAAGGGGTTTTGCTACAATCTGTGCGCCCATCGCGGAATGGTTGATTTATTCGGACTATCTGGTCGATAAAAAGCTGGTCTATATGTCCATGACCCTTCTGGAAAAATTGGGCTTCATGATAAAAAAGATAGTCATGGCCAAATATGAAAAACGTCTGAAGGCACTGATGAGGAAGTCGGGTCTTGTTCATGCGGAGTTAGTGGACATGGATACCATCATCGATAACGCCAAACCCTATGTTTCACCCAATTTGACGGGTGAAGTGATCCTTACCGTCGGAAGCGCCATTACAGAAGTTTCGAACCAGGTATGCGGTGTCATTGCCATAGGACCTTTCGGCTGCATGCCGAACCGGATGTCTGAGGCGATATTAAACGAGACCATGAACAGGACAGACAAGCTTAAGACAGCCCCGAAAGACATGCGGCTCCGATCGATTCTTGAAGAGGTTGAGGAGCTTCCTTTTTTGGCGCTTGAAAGTGACGGATCTCCATTTCCACAGTTGATTCATGCAAAGCTCGAAGCCTTTTGTTTGAGGGCCGAAAGACTGCATCACCTGATGATGGATAGCCGGCGTTTGTAATGGCAAGGGCGGGTGGGCGCAATTACAATAAGTCATATCGAGCGATTTTGCCTGATATGACTTATTCCGGCTATCTGGTTGAACAGTTTTCTTCAGATGATTGAACAGGATGACTCGGACAGTATTATTCTGGCAGCCACAAATCATCCGGAAATACTTGATTACGCCCTGTTTCGGCGTTTTGATGATGTTGTTGAATACAATCTGCCGGACAAACAATCCATCACCAAACTTTTTAAAATTAAACTCTCAGCCTTCAAGACATCTCGAATGGTATGGAAAACTCTGGCAGAAAAGGCATTCGGTATCAGCTGCGCGGATATATGTAAAATCAGATTTAAATTATTTGTAACCGATTTCCTGGCGCTGGGTAAATCCTTTTTCAAATCCCAGCGCCTGACTGACTTTGATGTCCTGCTTGACCATAACAGAGAGATAGTTTCCGGCAATCCATTGTCTTTCTTCGGCCCAGTAGTTATTTTCCTCTTTTTGTTCCAGGATTTTATTGGCGGCTAATGTAAGTAAAATGGCCTGGTATGCCTGAGAAGACACGCACTCGATGGGCAGGGCGGCCCATTCATAAACAATATCCAGCGTTTTTCTTGTGTCATCTGTTTTGTATGCCCGGTAAAATGCCGGGTCTTCGGATGTGAGTGTTTGTCTGGCCAGAAAGTTAAATTTATTAAATACGGCAATGGTGTTGGATGGGCGATAAACAGCGGCAATTAAAATGTATCCATCTGCATTAGCCGTGTCCATGCTGGTCATAAGATAGTGTTCAGAGTCGTTTATCCCCCGTGATTTTAATATATTTTGCAGGAGTCGGCTGGCTGTCTCCATCTTGTCAAATTCCTGACCGGTATTGCCGTCTGCCGGAATATCTTCAAAAGAAAATATATATGCAGTGTTATAGGTGTCTTCAAGGGTGATGGCAGCATTTGATTTTTTAAATTCTTCGTTAAGAATCTGCAGGGAGATTTTGGAATAAACAAAATAAGGGAGAGCAGGCACCCCGGCATGGATCCCTTTGGCAATCTGGTTTGTTTCAAGGGGAATAAACAGAGTGTGTGCGCAAGCCAGGCAGACGGTTAGCAGTGATGTAAAAAATAATTTATAAAATGTCTTCATAGGTTGAGCCTTTCATTATTGCCGTCGTACCGCCATCGCAGTGACAGAAAAAGAGTGAATGATGAACATATCATTCAGATATTAATTAAATTTCTTTAAATTCAGATAATTATCTATATAAACCTTTTGAACAGCAATCAAGATAAAAGTCTGTCGGTCAGCGTCGGAATAATTTTTAAAGTCCCATTTGATGAAATAATGATCAGGTTTTAAGTTTTTTTTGAACAAATTTGTAATTTTGTTCAAGCACTGCATAGTGCTCGTAAGAATCGATTTTCTGTTCAATAACTTGAATTTATGTAATATCAATGAAAATGAATCCGGTTTTTGCTGTAAAAATTCAGTAAAAATCGTAAAGTACGACAAAAATGTATTTTTTAATTAATAAAATGACAATTTTGTAATTAATTAAAACAAACGGTAATATTATTAAAAAATATAAATAATTATTTTAACCGTTTATAGCTTTTAAAGAGATAGTGGCACTGTTCCTGCATTTTACTAAATATTTTTCTGTGATGCGCCTCAGGGCATATTAAATGTTCTGTTATGCCATTCAGTGTTTTTTTAGGAATCAACAGTTCGGTTTTCAATACAATTTTTTGAAGTGTCAAGGAGGAACGTGTGCAGTCGAAAATTTTCAAAATAATTTTATTCGGAACGGGTTTGCTGGTCGGAGCGCCGAAATTTGTATTAGCCGCAGAGCCTTTTGTTGATACCGGAACCACCGCATGGATGCTGACATCAACAGCCCTGGTGCTGCTCATGGTGCCGGGGCTTGCCATGTTTTACGGCGGTCTGGTGCGAACCAAAAATGTTCTGGGAACCATGATGCATAGTTTTGTGGCCATCGCACTCATCGGTGTCTTATGGACAGTATGCGGATATGCACTGACTTTTGGCCAGAGCATTTTGGGCGGATATATCGGATGGTCAAATGATTATTTTTTTTTAAAGGGGATTGATAACAGCATCGTCAATGGGGTGCCGGAATATGTGCTGGTGATGTTTCAGGGAAAATTTG
>JAJRPH010000488.1 GCA_024280875.1 Deltaproteobacteria bacterium
ACGGAGCAACGCAATGGATTTATCATAGGGACAAATATGAGGGGCAAAAACGAAAGACAAATGCGACCTCACCAGAATTATGAAAGATAAATTTTAACGGCACATGCTGCTGGCGGAGAGTTTTGTGCAAAATTCAGGTATTAACTTAAATTAAAGTTATATATTTTTTAAAACACTGAGCGGTCATCAACGCATAGACAATGTACCTCCCCCAAAACTTCAGATCATGCCGGATGGCAAGGCGTAGGCTGATGAAAAAGCGGAGCATACGAATGTATGTGAGCATTTTGAAGAAGAGTGCAACGCCGCCATACGGTATTAGATGGTGTTTTGTGCCTACCAGGAACGCCAGCCGGATAGCCTGGGAAAGTACAACCCCAGCCGGATTTCCCGGTCTTCTTTCGCCCCCATCAGACGCTTGTACGTCTCCAACTGTCCCTGATACCTTACCTGCTCTTGATCCAGAAAATCCTCCACAGACCCGCCCGTATGGGTGCCTGTTTTGTAATCAATGATCCACCGGATATTATTTTCATCCACAAACGTACGGTCAATTTTGACACTTACGATTTTACCGTCCACGTTTCCGGTCAGGGCATATTCACAGTTACCTTCCGGATGATCAGCCAAAATCCAGCGCCCTTTTTCATCTGCGACCGCGTTTGAAAGTGTTTCTGCCACCTGTTTTGCCGCGTTATTGATTTGATCGGCGCTCACCCCGGATTGGGCCAAGTCTGATTTAAGCATAGGGGCCAGCGATTGAATCCGGTCAGCATCCCACTTTTTTTCATTTTGCTCAGCAATCACTTTCAGCCAGGCATGGGCCACGACGCCTATGTGCCTGGCGGTTTCACCGGCCCAGTCAAACTCAGGTATTTCATCAACTGTTTTTGCTTCTGCCGGTTGAGCGGCTCCGGCCGTCCATTTCACATCTGCCGGTGCTTCCGGTAATTGCCATGTGTCTGTCAGCCGCCGGATATACGGCACCACGATTTTTTCTGGTATTTCATCATCTTTGATTTCTGAGGCATCCATTTTTCCATCTTTATTCATCACCTGGTTCATCTTGTAATAAATCTCATCCACCGCCGGCCACAGGGAGAAAAGCAAAGTTTTTGCCGCCGGTTTTCTCACTTCATTTTCTTTGGATGATATCTTTACCCCGCCCATAAGATGAAGATATTTTTTCGCCCGGGTGGCCGCCACGTACAGCATGCGCGCATCTTCATAGGATCGCTTTTCATCGTGAATTTTTCCGATGTACTGGTAAATTTTATTTTTATCCGAACCAGTCTCACTGATGGGTGCCAGAATTAAATCTTTTTTATGATCTGCTGCCCGTTCCAGCCACAGCAGGAGTTGGGACAAGGGGTTCGGGGGAGTTCGTTCAAGGCCGGGCAGGATCACGGTGTCAAACTCCAGGCCTTTGGCCTTGTGAATGGTCATAATCTGCAGCGTGTTGTCTGCTTGTGAATCCGGCCGGGCAAACAGGGCGGCGGCGGCATCTTCTAAAGCAGAAATATCGCTGAGTACATCATTTCCTGTGTGCTGTTCCAGCAAATCAAAAAGCACATCCGCATCTTCAAGTTCCGATGCTTCAAACACACAGGCCGGACCGCCCAGAGATATCCAGACGCCTTGAACCAAACGTCTGAAAAATTTTTGATTCCGGTTTTCCACTGCCGGGATCAGAATTTCGCTGATATGCTTCAAGCGCTTTTGGCCGTCTTCGGTCAAATGCGCCAGACGATCCGGCGATTTCATCAGTTCCATCACCGTCTGGCGGGGAACCCCGTCCACCAGCATGTGCAGATCATCTAACGTCATGCCGCACCACGGAGCTCGCAAAACAGCCAGCCAGGCTATCCGGTCGGCCAAATGCGAAAGTGCCCGGGAAAGCGAGATCAGATCCATTATCATTGGCCGGTTTTGCAGCGAATCAATTTCCACAGCCTGAAACCTTTCACCTGCACTTTTCAAGGCAGCCACGATGTTTACCAGATGGGACCGTCCCCGCACCAGAATGGCAATGGTGCCATTTGGATTTTCTTTTTTTGCCTTTTGTACACAACCCACCACAACACTCGCTTCCCTTAACCGGTCCGTGGGCAAAAACGGATGCACTGTCACGGCCTTGCCGTCAAGCTGTGGATGAAAAGCTGTAGACGGTGAATAGGACACCCGGCCCGTGGTTATATCAACTGTATCGGGCATGACTTTGGAAAAACTGTTGTTGACCCAGTCAATGATCCCCTGCTGGGATCTGAAATTCACGGACAAGGTCAGTGGGTTAAGTTCCACCTGGCTCAGCCCGTTTTCCCAGGCATTTAAGAACAAACCCACTTCCGCCTCGCGAAACGCGTAGATGGACTGCATGGGATCACCCACTGCAAAAAACGTTCGCCCGTCTCCGGGCATCCATCCGGCTGTCAGACGTTCGATAAGTTCATACTGGGTAAAACTGGTGTCCTGAAATTCGTCCATTAATATGTGACTGATCCGGTAATCTAAAGACAACGACAGGTCTGTGGGATTTTCCGGCTCCCCCAGAGCCCTTGACGCCCGCAGACCGATTTCCGCAAAATCCACTGCACCAGCCGCCTGAAACACTATTTTCAAATGGCCCACGGCAACTTTCAGAATTTCGAACAGGGCCTGCATGATGTCCCACTGGTCATCCGTATAAGAAGCATCCGGAAGCATCCGCACCCGGTTTAATGCCTGGGCTGCCGCATCTTCACCCTCCAAGTTGTGCAGGTAATCCAAAAAAGTATCCTTAGCCGCCTGAAACTCCTGCTTTAAGGTACTGTTGTTTTTAGCGCTGCTGGGTGCTGGAAATCCAATATTCTTGTTCACAGCCTTGCGCCACTCGCCTTTTCCCGTAAGCAGCAATTCCGCCAACGCCAGCCATTTTTCAACATCGACCGGGGAAAACCCCGGCAAATCGAATAAGTCTGCACAAACACAGATCTGCGAGTCGCTACCGTCTTTTTCCAAATTTTTAGCTGCAAACCTGGCCGATAAGAGAAAAATTTCCATTCCCGGGCCGGGAAATTTTTCTTTTGCATCTTTTAAGGCATCTTCAATCACATCGGCCAGGGCCTGCTCCAGCACTGTGCGCAGACCGCTGACATCTGACGTATGTGCCATGTGGCGCAGCCACTGATCCCTTTTGACAAGCATTCCCGCCACCAGGGCTTCAATTTTTGGCAGATAATTGTCCAGATGCCGGACCAGGACTTCAATGGCCGGGCTCCAGCGGGAGCCGGACTCCAGGTCTGCCACGGTATTTCGGGCAGCTTCCCGGTACAAAACATCCGCACGTTCGGTTATTTACGGCTGAACGCCGAATTCCGACAAAAACGGCATCTGCCGAGTCAGGGCCGCGCACAGGGAATCAATGGTCTGAATTTTTAAGCGCGACGGGTTATCTGATACCTGCCAGCCAAAACGCTCATCCTGCAAAAGCACATTTTTCGCAAGCTCCCAGGTTTTTTGGGCGTGGGATTCTTCGGGCACGGTGATGTCTTTTCCACGCTCCAGGGCTTCCAGCACCCGGTTGCGCATCTCCGCGGCTGCCTTTCGGGTGAACGTAATGGCGATAATTTCTTCAGGGACTGCCACAGTTCCCAGCAGTTTTAAGTAACGCTGGATCAGCAGTTCGGTCTTACCTGATCCGGCCGGGGCCTGAACAATAAATGAGCGGGCGGGATCTAACGCTTGTTCGCGCTCTGCAGCATCGGCAATTTTATTTTGATTAATAGTCATTGTTTTAATTTACAGTTGATACACTCGTAAAAAGTCAGATTCCGATGGCAAAGAAAAAAGCTCCAAATTTGAGGCGCGCAAATCCTGAGTGATGATTTGTACTTAGCGTACCATGAAGAAACGAAGGATGAAGCGCAACAAAAAATTTGGACTTTTTACGAAGCCATCACAGTTAAATTCGAATAAATCAGAAAAACTAAGTTAACCACAGAGATCACAGAGTGCACAGAGAGATTCTATCTTAAAATAAAGTCTTTTCTCGGTGCCCTCTGTGGTGAAAAATGATTTCTAAAGAAAGTCAATCTCCCTGATCCGGCACATGGCCCCGAAATCACAATACTGACAGCTTTTATTAATGGAAACCGGCATGACCGGGGCATATCCTTTTCTCACCTCTTCAGCCAGCGCCTCTATTTTGCCCTGCCACAAATCAATGACTTCCTTAAGAGAATTAAAATTTTCCATTGGACCTTTTTTCGAACCCGGACCTTTGACACCGGGAACAATCTGCTCGTCATCAACCACCCCGAGATATTTAACGCATCCTTTTTTAACCTGCCCAAAGACCACGGCGGCCACATCTTTTCCCACTGCAAAACTGTAAAGCGGCAGCTGGGGTTCGGCAATACGGTCTGTAAACCAGTCGGCAACCGAAGGCTCGCCTGTTTTATAATCCACGATCACCAGCCGTCCGTCATCTAACCGATCGATCCTGTCAGCATAGGTTCTGAGCTTAATGTCGGCAATAGTGCATTCCAGTTTTTCCTCCCGCCCGATCACGGTAAACGAGGTGCGCCGGGAATCTATTGATAAAAATTCCAGCACCAGAAAAACCAGTCGCTCTTTTTCCAGTTCCGTAAACCGCTCGGTAAATGTGCGGAGATTCTTTTTCACCATGGCAGACACCGCGCGATTAACCGCCTGTGTGACTGCCCCGAACAAATCGTCTTCTGATAACTTTTTCAACGCATCCAGGGTTTTGACATCTTCCCAGAAAAGTTCCAGCGCATTATGGACCAGGCTCCCCCGGTCCCGGGCGTTTAATCCGGATTCCGGCTTTTCAAGGTTTTTTGCCTGGAGCCTGTGCGCAGCAAACGCGCTGAACGGGCATGCGGCCTGGGCTTTTAAAAGGCCGGTCCCCCCGCTGATCCGGGGTTTTGCATCTGTCGCCGGCCCGTACTGATCTTTGATTTGTTCAAACTCAGCAATGTTTAACATTTGAGCCCACCAGTTATTTTCGCTTGGATTAATTGTGACCTTTTCAATATGCCCGGCCTTTTCAATATGGGCAATCAGGGGGCTGGGAAACAAGACGGTATCCCCGTCTTTTGCCGGAGAACAGACCATCACTTGATCCGCAGCAGTTAACAGCCTGCGGGTCAGCTTGCGGGCATAATCCAGTTCCCGCTCCGGTGACGCATGAGGAATGTTGTATTTTTTCTGAATTCCGACCGGCAGAAACGGGTTTGGACGCGCTGCGGGCGGCCATCTTTCAGCATCCAGCCCCATGATCCAGGCATGATCAAAGCGTTCACCCACCGCTTCCAGCATTCCCATAATCTGCACCGGCACATCATCTGTTTCCGGTTGAAATATTTTTGCGTTGATGTTCTGACTTAATAAACTGATGGCCAAATGAATGTCCAAGTTGCCGCAGACCGTATCGAGAGTCGCAAAGTTATGAAGTTCTTCTTTCCAGGCATTGACCGCCTGAATTTCTTCACTGCTTGGTGATCTCCCTTTTGACCATCCCATGGATTTAAGCAGACCGTCAAAACTTCGGCCCCAGCCGGACGGCGGCTGTTTTTTCGGTATTTCGCCAATTTCGCCCTTAAAATCAGATAGCTGTTTGTTTAACTCAGGACAAAAAATACCCGGATGCCTGTCCTTTTCTTTATGCGCTTTTGAAAAATAAATCATGTCAGAAACCGTGAGTGCAGTTTCTCCGTTTTCCCGTATGCGGGCATCCAGCATGGCCCTTTTGAAAATCTCCGCTTCCGCTCCGCCCAAAAAAGGAGACCGCAGCAACAGGCTATACTCATCCAAATGCAAAGGCCGGCACGCAAAGTTTAAAATCATCAGGGCTGCGCTGATTACCGGATAATCCGCCAGAGAAATACCTAAGGAAATATTGTACGCTCTTTTTTGCGTGATTTGGGATGAAAGGACCATGGACGGATGTAACACATCATCAAAGATTCGGACCAGCGACGGCCGCAAAGCATTTATATCCTGGGCAATAATACCGACACGGTTTAACGGGTTTTCCTCCAGACATTTCTTCGTCCATCGGGCGGCAGCGGTTATTTCCGCTTCCGTATCAGCCAGTTCACATCGCCTTACCACAGACGGAACTTCAGGTTCGGCCAGGATATAAACCTGACACTCGAGTTCTTCCAGCGCCTTTATTAAAGATATCTGCTGAGGGGATAATTCATCAAACCCGGCTAAAATCACCTGCCGAGGGGCGGGTATGCTTCCGGATATAAATAGTTGAATGACCGCATCAGCCAGCGTGGCTGTGTCCAGCCAGTTGTTATCCCGACATTTCTGTTCAAAGCTTTTTGCCCACCCTAAAAAAGCGAGTGTATCTTCCGGCGGCGCCTGGGACAGTTCATGATAGGACAGATGCCACTGCTTGCAAATCTCCCATGCCTGGCCGACGGCTTTCGCGGTTTCCGGAATACGAAGCAAAACGTTTGCGGATTCAGACTCATTA
>JAJRPH010000489.1 GCA_024280875.1 Deltaproteobacteria bacterium
ATTTCGATTTAGTTCGTCCCGTTTCAGAATCCAGGATATGCCGCAGGATCGACTCCGTGTGTGCGGAAGGATATTCCGAATCCACCGTTTTGACAATTGCGCCCGAAGACCCGGCCACCTGCTCCAGATGCTGGGGAACAATCAGTATCGCTTTGGAGATTCCGGTAATCTTGCACAGCAAATCAATGCCTGTTTTGATGGCAATAATATTGTTTTTTACAAAATATTGACGGGTGGTGCTCAACAAATCATCCTCACTCCCAAGCACAACAATTGCCTTGACCGGTTTTTCAGAATCAAAAAACACATTAAAATCCGGTTTTCCGGGAAGGCCTGCCAGGAAATCCCTTGCATTCACCAGAGTAGGGGCCTGACAAACATTTTTGAAGCTTTCATCAACAATTTGAGATGATTCACTATCCACATCAATGGCCAATGAAGTGTAATTTTTCCCCAGGATACCGACAAATGTGGAAATTTTTGATATTTGTCCGGACTTGCTGGAAAGAAGATAATCGTCGGTATCATCAGTCATAGCGATTTTTTGCCCGGCTTTCACCTGATCACCGGTTTTGAGCAAAACATTTCCGGCATTTTCCAGTGGCGTATCAATTGACTGGTCAATATAAAGCACGATCTGTTTCGATACGTTTATGCTAACCGGTTCTGCCTGTGCTTCCTCAATGATTTCATAATGTAGTTTCGGTTTTACGAGTCCAAAAAATGATCTTTTAATCATGGATCAACCTATAACTGCTTCACTTATAATTAATTCATTTCCTCAAAAACTTGAGAATCTTCCGTCTTTTTGACTATAAAATGTTCTTTTTTTAAAAACCATGACATAGCTTACAGTCTGAATCCGCACCGGACGGGCCGACACCGAAATCTTCATGGCAACCAATGCACTGTTTATGAAACGCTTCCGATGTTTTCCTCGGCTCATGACAGCCGGCACAGTCATCCTTACCGGGGGTCACATCTGAATCTTCATGACAGCCGATGCATTGCTGATGGAATGCCTGGGTACGCCCCAGCATGAAATCATCTTCAACACCCGGCTCATGACAGTCACTGCATAACTGCGGTTCGCCACCATCTTCTTCATCATAATTATGATGGCAGTCATTACATGAAAGTCCCAGCTCATCACTGTGCACGTCATGATCGAACTTGCCGTTGTCTCCGAAAGCAGGAATATATTTACCGTCGGCATGATGACAACTGCCGCATGAATCCGGTGCATCCCCCTTTTCTTCATTATATGCATGATGACAGTCGGCACAATCTTTCCCATACTCATCGCTATGGGCCTGATGGTCAAACAGAACATTTCCTCCGACTGTCTTAAACATTTGCCGCACAGGTATCTCCGGCGACTTCGCTGGCAGGTTGTAACAAAAGATTCCGACGATCAAACAAACAATCGCAAGGACATAAACGAGTTTAAGTTCATTTTTTGAAGACATCTATTGAGATTCCTTTCAATTGGGCCCGATACTTATACGCAACCGATTGCGCACTTATTAAGATAAGGCATCAGTCGGTTAATCTTTTTTTAAGCAGCCCTTTGTCTTTCATTTATTTCGGCCATCAACACATAAAAAAAACTAACAAGCCTATCATTTTTATATAAAGTTAAATTTTTAAACAAAATTAATTATTATTTTACATAATTTTTGTCAAGATATTTATATGACATTTTTATTCACCCAAACACGTATCCTTTTTACTATCCCTTTTAAAAAGGCCGGGTTGAGGAACCCGGCCTTAATCAACGATAATTGACTTGCCATTACTTTTAACACGATACAAGGAGAATTATTTTTATTACATTATATTAACTGTCTTTAATCCGCTTTTCGCCTTAAAAAAGTCGGGATATCATAGTCGACATAAGGTTCGCTTTTAGTGGCATAATCATTTATAAGTTTATTTATCTTCTTTACTTTGCGAACCCCCGGATCAATCTTTCGTTCCCTGGCTTCTTCTTTTTTTCGAATATATGCCGGACGCACCAGTTCCTCGTCAAAATTTTTCAACTCTTCCGGGGTCGGAGTCCGGACAACACCCCTTGTCACCTCACGGGGCCGGGAGACATCCCTAAAGGATGATCGCGGTTTCGGCATCTGAACCTTTCCATCTCCTATACCGGTGGCAATAACCGTTACCCGAAGCTCTTCGCCAAGGCTTTCATCAACCGCTGTACCCCAGATGATCTCCACGTCATCATCACCGATTTCATTATAAATTCTTTCTGACGCCTCGATGGTTTCCTCCATGGTCAATTCTGAATTACAGGTAATATTCATCAGCACACCCCGCGCCCCCACAATGGAGTTATCTTCAAGAAGCGGGTGGGAAATTGCTCTTTCCGCTGCTTCAATGGCCCTATTTTCACCACTTGAGACACCGATTCCCATAATCGCCATACCAGCCTTGGACATGGTAGCCTTAACGTCCGCAAAGTCTAGATTGATCAGGCCGGGCCGCAGAATCAGGTCTGTAATCCCTTTCACCGAGTGGTTCAATATCTCATCCGCCCGTTTAAACATATCAATTAATGTCGATTTTTTGGATGCCAACCCCCTTAAACGATCATTAGGTATTGTGATAACCGTATCGGCCATTTCCTTTAACAGGTTGATCCCTTCCTCTGCCTGTTTACTTCTCTTTTTGGCTTCAAATGCAAACGGCTTTGTGACCACGGCCACGGTTAAAGCCCCAAGCTCCTTGCAGATTTCCGCGATTACCGGTGCTGCACCGGTTCCGGTTCCACCGCCAAGACCTGCAGCAATAAATACCATGTGACTGCCTGCCAATGCCTCTCTAAGAATATCGGCTGACTCAAGCGCAGCCTCTCTTCCGATATTCGGATCCGCTCCTGCGCCCAGACCTTGAGTTAAAGCTTCACCCAGCTGAATCCTTGTGTCTGCTTTTGCATAAGCCAGCGTCTGGCTATCCGTGTTGGCGACAATAAACTGAACTCCCTGGAGATTTGAATCAATCATGTTATTGACTGCATTGCACCCCCCGCCGCCTACTCCGATAACCTTAATTTTTGCCGCACTTTCTGTCTCTACATAAGTAAAGTCCATTCTCCCGCCTCCTTGTATGCGTGTTTTGGGTTATTCTCTTAAAGCCTTCAACTTTAATATTACTTAAGACTAAATTATTTCCTTAAACCAGGTCTTCATCCGGGTCATTATCCGGTTAAAAATATTGACATCGCGTATTCTGAATTTTTTATCTGACTGATGTTTTGCCCCATACAACACCAGCCCGACACCGGTGGCATACATAGGGCTGTTCACGACATCCACCAGACCACTGATCCCCTGGGGGGTGCCAATCCGCACCGGAAGTTCGAACACCGACTCAGCAATTTCCGAAATGCCGTCCAGCAGGGAAGCGCCACCAGTGAGAATGATACCGGAAGACACATAATCTTTCATCCCGGCACGGTAGATTTCCCTTTTTATCAATGTAAACACCTCTTCCACCCTGGGTTCTAAAATTTCCGCCAGGATCTGCCGTGGGAGCTTGCGCGGCCCCCGCCCGCTAATGTCCGATATCTTGATTGTTTCATCATTTTTGACCTTATCGGCCACACAGGTGCCATATTCCAATTTGATTTTTTCCGCTTCAGCCATCGGCGTCCGAAGACCTACCGAGATATCGTTTGTCATGTTGTTGCCGCCAAGGGACAGGACAAATGTATGCTTTATGTTGTTTCCGGAAAATACCGCCAGATCCGTTGTCCCGCCGCCGATATCAATGATGCCCGTGCCGATTTCCTTTTCTTCCGATGACAATACAGCTTCGCTGGATGCAATCGGTTCCAGAATAATATCGCATATATCCAATCCCGCTTTATGCCCGCACTTGATGATGTTCTGCGCCGAAGTCACCGCACCGGTCACGATGTGGATTCTTGCTTCAAGCCTGACACCGGCCATTCCCACCGGATTATGAATACCCGCTTCACCATCCACGATAAATTCCTGGGGCAGCACATGAATTACTTCCCGGTCCATGGGTATGGCAACCGCACGGGCCGCCTCCACCACCCGGTCCACATCCGCCTGGGTAATTTCATCACCTTTGATCGCGATAATGCCGTTACTGTTAAAACCGGTAATGTGCCCCCCCGCGATACCGGCATAGACCGATGAGATTTCGCACCCGGCCATCATTTCTGCTTCCCTGACGGCCTTGTTTATCGATTCAACCGTTGCCTCAATGTTAACCACCACGCCCTTACGCAGACCCACCGACGGATGCGTGCCGATCCCGATGATATTGACATTATTGCCCGATAATTCTGCGACAACGGCACAAATCTTTGTTGTGCCGATATCCAGTCCCACAATAATTTCTTCATGGTTTTTCACGTTAAACCTCCTTTTTATCCTTCTCGGACAATTTCTCATTTCCGGGTCTTGCGACGATATGGTCCGGATTTCTCAGATCAATCTCTTTGATGAACTCAATATCTTCATGCTGCTCAACATAAGATAGAATCTTTTCAAGCCGGCTGTATTTTTTCCGATAACTGCCGTATCCAAGCAGAATTTCCCGCACCGGGCCCTCCGTTTTAAGTGTTAATCCGATTTCTCGATCAACATTAATATTTTTTATGAGCGTATCGGGCAGAATCGTCTCTAATGACCGGCTCATGTTCAATATTTCAAGGACTGAATTGAATACCTGCGTTCCCGGTGTTTCCAATGTTTTCCAGTCGGAATATTCAATTCCGGACAATACCGGCAAACCGTTAATTTCTGCAGCCTGCGCTTCTTTAAAAATCTCCCCGTCTTTGTTGATGAGAAACTGTTTGCCGAAATCCAGAACGGCAAGCGGTTCCTGTTCCTTGATTCGGATGGCGATACTCGCCGGAAATGTTCTGCGAATATCTGCTTCGGCGATCCAGGGATGGGCCAGCAGTCTTTTTCTGATCGTTTTCAGGTTTAAAGATACAAGGTTGACCTCTAACTCAATATTCGCTGTTTTAAGAATCTGATCCGGGGTCAGAAGCTTGCAGCCCTCAACGGTTATCTTTTCTGCTTTGAAGTAATCACACTGGGTTAACACATCGTGGATAAAAATAAACAGCAGACTCATTCCAACAATCAGGAGTGCCAGAAATGTGCTTTTAAAAAGAATGTGTATGCTCTGCTTAAGTGTCATGGCATGATTTTTAACAGGCTTTTTCTTTTTAAATCGATTTTTTTTTGGTTTATTAATCCCCAACAATTTTAACTTCCGGCTCCAGCATAATGTTGAATTTTTTAAAAACCGCTTCCTGAACGATATTCATTAACCGAAGAATATCTTCGGCAGTTGCTCTGCCCCGGTTGACTATAAAATTTGCATGTTTTTCTGAAACCGCCGCATCCCCCACCCGAAAACCTTTTCCCCCGGCAAGATCAATGAGCTTTCCTGCTGATTCACGATTTTCCGGATTCTTGAAAAAGCATCCGGCCGAAGCGAATCCGGTGGGCTGTGATTTTTTCCGGGCGTTTAATAATGCGTCCGCTTCCGCTTTTAAGAATTCAGGACGCTGATGTGAAAGGGAAAATCTTCCTTCCAGAATCACGGAAGATGATAACTCCCTGCAGTTTTCGTCTGCGAATGAAAGGTCCCTGTATGAAAACGTTAACCCTGTTTTATCCACTGTTTCAATGTTGCCGTCCGGGCCGATAATTCGGATACTTTCCAGCACATCGCTCATATCACCGTTTCCGGCACCGGCATTCATTCGAATGGCCCCGCCGACGGTCCCCGGAATTCCCAGCGCAAAATTCAATCCGGAAAGGCCGCGCTTAATTGCAAAGCGGCAAAGCGCGCTTAAGCTGGCGCCCGCCAATGCAGAAAGCGTTATTGCGCCGTGTTGTGAAATCTTTGCCAGGCCCTTTGTCAGACAAATCACGACACCGCGAATTCCCTGATCTTTAACCAGAAGGTTGGTCCCGCCGCCGATGATAAAAAACGGCAGATTATTTTCTTTCAGACACGTGATCAGATACGTTAATTCACTTTCATCACTCACCGTTATAAAGGCATCTGCCGCCCCGCCGACACGAAAAGTGGTATGGGCAGTCATCGGTTCATCAAACCGGACCCGATCAGAAAATCGATTCTTTAATTGTTTTTTAAGCTCAGATTGTATTGCCATAACACCTGCTAAAAACATTTAAATGTCCTGTATTTATTCGCTTTCCCCATCGCCAATATCTTTTATTAACGATTCTCCGGCCTTCCATACATCTCCTGCGCCAAGCGTCAGCACGAGATCCCCTTTTCTGACAATCCCGGCCAGATAATTAACGGCTGCCGCCATTTCAGTAAAAGACTTCACATCCTTATGCCCATGGCTTTTGATGCCTTCGCACAGCATCACGTTGCCAATCCCTTCGATCCTGTTCTCCCCAGCCGCATAAACCGGCAGCAGGACCAGCAGATCGGACTGGTAAAATGACCGGGTAAAGTCATCATACAATGCTTTTGTCCGCGAATACCGGTGGGGCTGAAAGATAACGATCAGCCGCCGGCCGGGCCAGCTTTTTCGTATTGCATCCAGAGTGATTTTAATTTCAGTGGGATGGTGCCCATAATCATCCAGCACTTTAATACCGGCAATATCCCCCTTGACTTCCAGCCGCCGAGCCACTCCCTGAAGATGTTCCAGCGCTTCCTGAATCTTTTTAAAAGGAATATCCAGTTCAAATCCCACTGCAATCGTTGCCAGTGCATTGGAAACATTATGGATTCCCGGCATATTCAATTCAATCTCGCCGAAAAACACATCATTGCGAAACACTTTAAAATGGCTCTGCATTCCGTCAAACTTGACATCACGGGCCTGAATATCCGCCTGGGCACTTAAACCGTAGGTGAG
>JAJRPH010000490.1 GCA_024280875.1 Deltaproteobacteria bacterium
AGGCGCCGAGCGCATAGACGTACTTTTGTACTTCAAGTGCTCGGCAACAAAGCAGATGCGGTGCCCTGTGAACGCTTACAAAAAATCAATGCTGATAATCACAGGTATGGAGAAAAAAGCCACATGAGTGCATTGCGTAATTTGATAAAAAAGGGGCGGTTCACGATGGATTCAAGGGTAATCTGTTGTGATTGCTGTATGGTATTCTGGATATGGGTTGACAGGTTTTTTGCAATTTGCCGGTCGTAAATTTCAACCGTAAGTTCAAAATTCAACCGAAGGCTTCTTGGATCCAGATTCGCGGATCCGATCTGTGAGTACTGGTCATCCATGACAAACAGTTTGGTGTGCACAAACGGCGGCGGCTGGTAAAAAATTTTAACGCCCCGGAAAAGAAGATCCTGAAGCTTATTGGTGCTGGCCCATTTGATATAGGGCAGATTGTTTTTCGACGGGAGCACGATATTTACGTCAACCCCCCTCAGGGCAGATATCTGGAGAGCGGATATCATTTCCAGAGACGGCAGAAAATAAGGCGTCATAATCAGAATCCGATTCCTGGCCGATGAAATCGCCCCGATCAGGATGGTGGACAAGGTGTTCAAATCTTCATTGGGGCCGTCGGTAATGACCCGGCAGACAGCCGTACCGACTTTTACGGGAAGAGACGGAGTCGGTTCAATCTGTTCGCTGGTGCAGAACGCCCAGTCCTCAAGAAAAGTTTGTTCCAGCTGCATTACGATGGGACCCCTGAGCCTGAAATGCATATCAATGGTGCGGAACGGATTTTTGATGTTTCCCGCCAAATGACGATCACTGATATTCATGCCGCCCGTGTACCCGATTTGGCCATCCGCAACGATTATTTTTTTGTGATTTCGGAGATTAATGTGGATCGGAGGCAGAAACAGGCGCGGGGGAAGAAATCGTGTCACTTTAACCCCCTGCTTTGTTAATTCTTTGCTGGCCCGGGTCAGGGAGTATAGTTCTCCGAAACCATCGATAATGACGCGTGTATCTACCCCTCGCCGAACCGCCCTGCCCAACGCATCAATAAATAGTTTTCCCGTTTGGGCGGTGTCAAAGATATAAGATGTTAGGTAGAGAGTTTTAGTCGCAGAATCTATGGTTTGGAGCATGGCAGGGTAGGCGGCCTCGCCGTTGTGAAAAGGCTCGATCCTATTTCCGGCAACCATTGGAAAGTCACTGACCGTGTCTGATATTCTGGCGACTTGTATATATGATCTGGACAGGTTCAGTCCCGAGGAAGTAACAGAGGCTATATTGACTGCATTCCCATAATCACCCGGGCGGGTTTGCGGGGTCGGGCGTTTATCGTCCAGCATTCTGGCCCGTGTTTCCACTCGGTTGATTCCGAACAGGAAATAAAAGAATGGTCCCAAAAACGGAAACATCAGGCAAAACGCCACCCAGGCAAGGGCGGATGATGGGGTTCGCTGGTTTAATAGCGCATGGCCGGAAGTGGTTAATGATAAGAAAATACTAAGAGATATGGCCGCCCAATTTAAAAGTTCCATTTAGTCCAATCAAACTTAATAAGTTGATATTACAGGATCTCTTAAGATCAGATCAATTGCTTTGCCGGATGTTTTAGCGGCATCAGGGAAAACACGACCGATATTTCGAATATGCCGGAGGTTATCGGCTGTCCTTAAAATCAGCATGGCAAGATTTCCCTCCGCCATTTTTGAAATTGATACAACTTCCTCCCACGGCATCCCCTGTGCCCATAGATAGAGTGTCACTGCCGGGAGAAAATAAAGGGTCGGTGATTTAAATCCGCTTTTGTCCATCTCTTTTGCAAAGGGTTTCAGTCCATTGTTAATTTTATTAAAAATTTTAAATAAGGTTTTGGGAATCAGTGAGATGTCTATGGCATCATCATCTGTTTCACGTTCATTGACAAAAGATGCCATAATGGCCGCCAGAAATGCCGGATTGGATTTTGGAAACAAATTTTTCTGAAATCCTTCGGCTACCATGAGCGGATGATCTATCCTGAGCTGAGATGTCCACTCGCCATCACCCGTTAATCTATGATCATTTGTAACATACTCTTTTTTATTTAAAAAGTCAAGATGGTCGAGAAAGTCCTGCCATAGGATATCCGTATTGATGTCATTTAAATTTTCATTTTGTGTTTTTTTATCCTTGTTTGTCATTAAATATGCGGCAAATGATTTATCCAGCAGTTCTTTGACCTGTTCCGGCGTATGGGAAAGCAGAAGGTTGAGAACCATGGAGAAATTGATTTTGATCTGACTGTATACGCCGGTGGGCGGGGCGTTAAACAGATTTTCCACTTTGCGTATATCCATGAACCGGCCGGGGATCACCACGCCGAAGCCGATGTTATCCATACCTCTTCGGCCGGCGCGGCCGGTCATCTGGTGAAATTCCGTTGCGGTCAGTGGCATAAACTCTCGACCGTTAAAGCGGTCAGAGTTCAGGAAAAGAATGGTCCGGGCCGGAAAGTTGACCCCTGCGGCCACCGTGGATGTGGCGAAAACTGCGTCCAGCAGGCCTTCGGTCATCAAGGTTTCAATAATAAGTTTCCAGATAGGCAGTTGACCGCTGTGATGGGCGCCGACTGCAAATTCTTTTAAGAAATGCATCTGCTTATGGTCAGCCACATGGGGGGATACGGCGATCAGCTCTTCTATGCGGCGGTGCCGCAATTCCCTGCGGTCAGGACGTTCGTCATGCGTTCTCATGGCGCTGAGCACCAGGGCATGGTCGCAGTCTGCCCTGGATTTCAGAAAAAAGACGGATGGAAGCAGACGGTACTTTTGTAAAATACGGAGTATGTCGCCCATGGGCGGCAATCGGTTGGAAAGCATCATGCCGTTTGTATGCCTGGCATTAGCAAACTTGAGGACCTTTTTATAAAGTCTTTTTTTCGTCTGCCCTGCCTGGTTTCCGTCCAGAAAAGGAAACAGGGTGCCGGATGGGTGTAAAAACAAGGGGTACAAAGGAACCGGCCGGTTTGTTTCTTCAATAACGATACATTCATTGTCCCTGATGGATTTAAGCCACCCGGCAATCTGGTGCGCATTCCCGATGGTGGCGGACAGGAGCAGCAGGGGGATGCGTCGGGGAAGATAGATCATGATCTCTTCCCATACCACTCCCCGTTCTTCATCTCCTAAAAAATGGGCTTCGTCCAATATAATCAGGTCAGTGTCCAGGTCTTCACCCTGGTGCATGGCATCATAGAGCTGGTTGCGCAGAATCTCGGTGGTCCCGATGATGATCGGCGCATCCATATTCTCCTTGCGGTCGCCAGTCAGAATGCCGACATTCTCAGGACCGAATATTTTAGAGAACTCGGCAAATTTGGAATTAGTGAGCGCTTTTAACGGGGAAGCATACCAGGCTTTTCCCTTGTTCTTAAATGTACGGTCAATCGCCTGTTCCGCAATCCATGTTTTACCGGCGCCTGTGGGAACCGTGACCAGACAGTCACCTTGCCTGAGTGCGTCAAGGGATTCGATCTGGAACGGGTCGGGAGTGAATGGTTTTTTTTCAGGCACGCCAATTTCGGCAAAAACTCTTTTTAATTTAGAGTCCGATCCGGGAGTTAAACGATGCGCGGACGACTTTTTTTTGTGTAGCGTTGAACGCCGATGATATTTTCTTTTTTTGTAATCTGTCATTAAATTTTGTTGATTATACCTTCGATGATTGTTTTGGCTTTTGATTCCACATCAAAAGGAGACATGCCATTTAAGTCCGCTTCGATCAGAGAATCGTCATAGGGAATAAACCCCAGAAAGGAAAATCCGGTTAAGTGTTCTTTTAAGAATTCTTCATCTCTTTTATTCCTGATTTTATTGCCCACCAGGGCAATGTTGGTTAAACCGATTTCAGACGCCAGTTTATTGATGTTGCGTGCCGTATCAATGCTCCTGCTGCCAGGTTCCACAACCACCAGAAGTTTGTCCACGGCCTGGGCTGTTCCCCGGCCCAGATGTTCGATCCCGGCTTCCATGTCCATGACCACGACTTCGTCGCGCACTAACACAATGTGCGTTACCAGTGCTTTGAGCAGGGTGCTTTCAGGGCATATGCATCCGGCCCCGCCTTTTTTGATTCCGCCGAGGCGCATTAATTTGATGTTTTCAAATTTGGCGGACAACGAATCCGGCAAATCGTCCACTTTTGGGTTGAGTTTAAAAAAGCCGCCTATGCTGCCGGGTCTGGCCTCGGTTCTTTCATATGCCAGGTCTTTCATTTCGGAAATCGGGATGATTTTATCCGCATCCGGGATGCCGATGGCAGCGGCCAGATTGGCATCCGGGTCCGCATCGATTGCCAGAACGTGTTGGTTGTTTGCGTTAAACGCTCGGATTAAAAGAGATGCGAAGGTAGTTTTTCCCACACCGCCTTTACCGCTGACAGCTATTTTCATATTTTTTTCCTTTTTATGTAAAAAAGTTTAGATAATATAATAATCATCAATGATGGTATAGCAAGCTATTCATAATCCATCATATTTGCATTGATTTTAAATTTTTATGTTTGTATCATTTACACTAACGATGGGCAAGCGGTTATTGGAAAGCATATGTGAGTGAAATTTTTAATGCAGTAAATGAATCATGTTGAGAAACGTGATTTCAAAAAAAAATGCAGGTTTATCCTTTTTTTCAGGAAATAGCCCACCACTTCGCTTCTTATTACTTACTTCGCAAGCAAAACAGCCGTTTTATAAGACGGCCCTTCGTACATATAATCATTGTTCGGTACAACAAAAGATAGGAGATTATAATGAAAGCAGAATTCACGGCTATCATAGAGGCTGTACCTGAAGGTGGCTTTTGGGCTATCTGCCCGGAGGTGCCTGGTGCCAATGGACAGGGTGAGACGATAGAAGAAACCAAGGATAGTTTGCGGCAGGCTATTGAATTGATCTTGGAGGATCGCAAGGCTGACATTCTCAGAGGGCTGCCTGACGACACTATTCACGATACGGTGATGATTGGATGAAACGACGAGACTTGGAACGAAGGTTGCTACCTGAAACGCGAAGGAGCTTCACATTCACTTTGGATTAATCCGAAGAATGGAGCGACGGAAGCTGTTCCACGGCATACCGATATCAAAGAACCATTGGCAAAGAAGATTTTGAAGAATCTTAATGCAGATTAAATGACCAAACAAGACTAATTCAGCCGATGCAAAAAGCCACGCGGCTGATTTGCGGCGTTATGCTTCTTAGATGTTAAGAATAGAATATATATGGAAATAAAAAAATCACATGCAGCAGACAGTCCTTCCTGCCCGGAAATTCTGGCACCGGCAGGGGGAAAAAAGGCGTTTCTCGCGGCTCTGGCTGCCGGGGCGGATGCCGTCTATTGTGGATTGAAGAGTTTTTCCGCGCGCATGGCAGCAGAAAATTTTTCCATTGAAGAGTTGGGGCGGTTAACGCAACTGGCCCATAATCAGGGGAAAAAAGTCTATATTCCCATCAATACCATGATTAAATCTGATGAACTGAACCCGGCCGGCCGTCTTCTGGATCAGTTGAACCGCTGGGTTAAGCCTGACGCGTTGATCGTCCAGGACCTTGCCATGATATCCCTTGCCCGCCAAACCGGCTTTAAAGGCGAGATCCATTTGTCAACACTTGCCAATATAACATTTTCGGCTGCACTAGAGTTGGTCAGGAAATTTCCGGAGATCAAACGGGTGGTTTTGCCGCGGGAACTGAGTATTGATGAAATAAAAATGGCGGCAGATGCCTGTCCGGATGAATTGTCTTTAGAAGTTTTTATTCACGGTGCGCTGTGTTATGCGGTGTCCGGCAGGTGCTACTGGAGCAGTTACATGGGCGGTAAAAGCGGTCTGCGGGGTCGGTGCGTTCAGCCCTGCCGCCGGGTGTATACCCAGAACATGCGGAAAAACCGGTTTTTTTCCTGCCAGGATTTATGGATTGATGTGCTGACCAAAATTGTTGTCAATGTCCCGAAAGTGTCTTCATTGAAAATCGAAGGACGGAAAAAAGGAGCTCATTATGTCTATTACACGGTGTCGGCCTACCGCTTATTGAGGGACCATTATGATGATCCGAAAGCAAAAAAAACTGCCCTGGCATTCCTTGATTACGCGCTGGGCCGAAAAGGCACCCATTATAATTTTCTTCCCCAGCGTCCCCAGAACCCTGTGGATGTCAATGTCCAGACCGGGTCCGGACTGATGATCGGAAGAGTGAAAGGTGATCGGGCAAAGCCTTATATCGTGCCGCGCGAGGCGCTGCTTGCTAATGATATGATGAGAGTCGGGTATGAAGATGACGCATGGCACACCACCTTTCGGGTGAGCAAATATGTTCCCAAAAGAGGGCATCTGGTTTTAAAATTTGTGAACAGTCGCAAACCGCAGAACGGCACACCGGTGTTTTTAATTGACCGCAGGGACCCAGAGCTGGAAAAGGAGATGCGTGTTCTTGAAAATCAGCTGGACAATCATGCTTTGATGCGGCCGGGTGAATCCGCATTCAAAATTATCCCGCCGCATAGAAACACTCCCAAAGGGTTATTACGGGAAATGCAGGTGCATCGGAGTATGCAGGCATTCAAACACAATACCCTGGACCAGGTGGGCGTCTGGCTGGCATCGGATACTCCGCGAATTGTTGTGGGCGATCGGAGGCGGTCCTGGTACTGGCTCCCGCCGGTGATTTGGCCGGAAGATCAGGAAAAGATTCGCTCCCTGGTGAACAAAGCCTTGAAAAAAGGATGTAAAAATTTTGTACTCAACTCCCCCTGGCAACGGGTATTTTTTCCCAAAGACAAAAGTTTAAACCTCTGGGCAGGACCGTTTTGCAACATCTCCAATGAACTGGCCATCGAGCAGCTGGCCGGTATGCACTTTAAGGGGGTGATTGTCAGTCCGGAACAGGGAAAAATCGATTATGCCGGATTGCCGGCAAAAAGTCCACTCCCACTGGGAATCGTTGTCACCGGCAATTGGCCCCTGTGTGTTTCCAGGATCATAGCAGACGACTTAAAGACCGCTCAACTGTTTAATAGTCCAAAGGGGGAGCAGGCCTGGGTGCGTCAATATGGATCGGATTACTGGATTTTTCCGAACTGGCAAGTCAATTTGACCCCAAAAATAGACGTACTGAAAAAAGCCGGTTATAAAATGCTGGTGCATCTTTCAGAGCCCTTGCCCAAAAATGTTAAATTAAAAAAACGGCCCGGGTTGTGGAACTGGGAAATCGGGTTAAAATAAACTGGGACGATTTTTCAGCTGTTATCATAGGTATTTATCTTTCATTTGTCCAAAACCGGCTTATTTCTTTATTTTTTTTTGCTTCCGTTTCTCCTTGAGTGTGAGCTTAGCTGTTTTCTGATTTTCGCGTTTGCCTTTATCTTTTTTCCCCTTGTCTCCCATCTCAGCACCTTTCCTTTTATAAAGTTTGATTTAGTGGCTGACGTTAATTCAAAGTTTTTTGATAACAATCAGGAAAGTTTGTTTTTCAAGTCCTGCATGGCCTTCATAATTTCCTGGATTGCCTCGTGCATACCATCGGCGGTGGCGCTTATTTCCGATGTATTTTTCTTCCCGATTTTGCCCTGAACTTCGGATTTGATCTTTTTTAATTTTTGGGAGTGTTTTTCATACTCAAGGCGATGCACCTCTTTCATGTCAATGATGGCATCGGAATTAATCTGTTGGATGAGCTCATCGGCCTCAGCCATTAATTGATCAATATTTCTGGATTCCAGGTTCTTTGGCATTCTGGATTTTTGCCTTATTTTATAAAATCATGATGTTGCCCGGGGGCCTAATGTATCTTGGGGTTCTAATGTCTCCTGGGTTTGGTCCTGTTTGATTTCTGCTTCATCGGGTTGGTGATTTGTTTTGCGTTGTCTCTTTAGTTCCTGTTTCTTTTTCTTTGCTAATTCTTTTTGACGTTTTTTAAATTGATAGTTTGGTTTTGCCAACTTGCAATCTCCTTTGTTGTCGTTTGTATTATAGCATAAAAAATTAATATTGGCTGATGATCATGCTTTTATGAGCGGGTTGTTAGAAATCGTGGGGGAAAACCTCAGACAAAAATCGCTCTACCAAATGAAGATAAGGGCTTGTTGATTTTAAAAATAATAACATTCTTTATGCCAAAAGCAAGCTAATTGTCTAATTTGATCGTATATGCACATCCCTTTGCGGAAATGGTATATTGATGCCTTGTTTGAGAACCTGTTTGTAGACTTCGGTGTTCAGGTTATGCAGCACTCTTCCGCGCATCACGGGTTTTTCCACCCAGCATAACAGTTCATGATCCAGGCTCGATTCGCCGAAGGCCCGGAAACGAACGCGCGGTTCCGGGGTTTTGCATACATTCGGGTGGCCCTTTGCTACATCAAGGAGCACCTGATGCACCTTGTCAATATCCGATCCATAGGCAACCCCCACCTTTACACGAATGCGGTATTTTTCATGAGGCCCGCCGGCTTCATTGGTGATCTTGGCATTTCCCATAATTGAATTGGGCACAGTGATTTCCACGTCGTCACGGGTCAGAAGACGGGTGCTGCGGATACCGATGTTTGTCACCTCGCCGCGTTCGCCGGAATCGAGCACAATGAAATCCCCGAGTTGATAGGGTGCATCCGCCACGATAAACACGCCTGAAAACAGGTTGGCCAGCGTGTCTTTTGCGGCAAAAGAAATCGCCAGACCGAGTATTCCGGCAGAGGCCATCCATGCTGTGACGTCGATGTCCCAGGCCAGGAAGACAAAATAAATGCTCAGGGCCACCACGATGATAATCAAAAGATTGTTAAACAGCGGTAAAGTCCGGTCCTGTATAAAAATAAACCGGCTTTCGTCACTGCTCACCAGGCTGAGCAGTAACTGCGCAAATTTGGCAGCAGCAATTGCCCAGAGAAATATGGCCACGGTTTTCAGGCCGCTGAGGGTGATCACAGTGACGGTCGCGTTGAACGCCAGCCGTTCCGTTGCCAGCGCAAGACCAAAGAGAATGATACTGATAAACACGGGCTTGTGAAATATGTCAAGGATCTGGTCGTCTATAGTGAGTTTTGTTTTCTCGATCCATCGTCCGATGGAGCGTGTGCTAATCACGTCCAGGGTCTTTGCCAGGCCGAAAAACAGAATAATGATCAGCAGTGCCTGAAGATAACGGTTGGGAGCTATTTGCGTGAGTATTTCCAATAGTTGTTCTTTTGTCAAATCCATTGTTTTTCCTCAAGAGCAGTTAAAAAATTCAAATTGAAACTTATTTATCATGAGTGGATTCATTTTTCAATTTTGTATTCAGCTAATATTTTAACTTCTGTATCACCCGCCTTCGATACCTTGTCATAAAGATCAGGACACCCGAAAATAATACCGGCTTTATTGACATGCCCGGATTCCTGTATTACTTATCCTATTTGAATATTTAACGAACAGGCTTATGATATATGAGAGAGATTCATTCACACGAGCGTCGGCAGTTTGAAAAACTGTTCAAGCAGGAAAAAATTGATCAGTTTGAAGACCGGTTTAAGATACTGGAAGCGTTTCTGCAAACTGAACAGCATGTGACGATTAATTCTTTATGGCTGATTTTAAAAGATAAAAAGATTAATTTATCCAGTGAGTTTATTGAAGAGACCCTTGAACTCATGTGCCGGTTCGGATTAGCACAGAAAAACCGGTTTGATAACGGCATTGTTCACTATGAACACCGGCATCTGGGACAGCATCATGACCACATGATCTGCACCAAATGCGGCAAAATTATTGAGTTTAAAGATGACCAGCTCGAACAGCTTCAGTCTCAGGTGGTATCGGCTTTCGGTTTTCATATGCTCCAGCACCGGATGGAAATTTATGGAATTTGTGCGGATTGTTTAAAATCCAGGGAACGGCTGATGCCGTTAATGTCGGCCAGGCAGGGGGAACGGGTTATTATAAAGGATCTTGTGGGGGGGAGTAAAGCCCGTTTGCGCTTGTTAAGTATGGGCCTGAGAATAGGCGATGTGCTTGAAGTGATTACCAACAATGGACAGGGACAAATTGTGGTTGCTCTTGATTTTCATCGCTATGTGCTGGGAAGGGGAATGTCCCGGAAAGTGATTGTGGGACCGCAGGATTAGTCGATAAAGGATATATATGCGTTTGAACGAGATGAAGGAAGGTCAGCGAGGTCGAATTTTAAAGATCGGCGGTGAATCCAGGCTGAGGCGGCGGATACTTGAAATGGGACTGACAAAAGGCTCCGAGATATATATAGAAAAATATGCTCCTTTAAAAGATCCTTTGGAAGTGACTGTGAGAGGGTGCCATGTGTCATTAAGGGTGAAGGAAGCTGCAGAAATTGATATTGAGGCACTAACAGATTATTGAAAAACTATTGCGTTTGGCCATACAGCGTTAAAATTCGGCTCAAACTGCTAATTTATAGACATAAACTCCGCTATTTCGCGTCAATTTTGTCTTGCCAAATCTTAGCTTTGGCTTGGCGCTCATGACGTTTTTCAATAACCTGCAAAAATAAATCAGGCTTAAAATAATGGAAAAACGTCAGCTGAGAATAGCCCTTGCGGGCAACCCGAATTCCGGGAAAACGACCATTTTTAATAATATGACCGGAACCCGGCAGAAAGTCGGGAACTGGCCCGGCGTAACGGTTGAAAAAAAAGAGGGGGATATTCATAAGTTCGGGTATGATATGAAAATTATTGATCTGCCCGGTACTTACAGTCTGACGCCCTTTTCCATTGAAGAAATTGTGGCAAGGGATTTTATCTTAGATGAAAATCCGGATGTGGTGATTGATATCATCGATGCATCAAACCTTGAACGCAATCTGTATCTGGCCAATCAGCTTCGGGAACTTGACTGCAAGGTGATATTTGCCTTGAATATGGCCGATGTCGCCAAATCGCGCGGGTTTAAAATTGATGCCCCAAAACTATCCGAACTTCTTGGGGTTCCGGTGGTTTTTACGGTAGGGAATAAAAATGAAGGCCTGGATGAGCTATTAAAAACAGCGCTTGAACTGGCAAATTCTCCTCTTGAAATACCGGAAGAAAGAAGGGTCCGTTACAGCAATGATATTGAATCAGCGATTGGCGAATTAAAGGATTTTATTAAATTACAGGTCGATAGCTCTTTTTCATACAACATCCGCTGGACAGCCATCAAACTGCTCGAGGACGATAAAATCATCAAAGACAGGATCCGGGAAAAAATCGGAGTCCAAAGTCAGCATATTCTGTCAAAAGCGGAAAAACTTCGGGGAAAATTGTCCAAACGCCTGGACGATGATCCTGAAATAGTTATGACAGATGATCGGTACGGATTTATCGCTGGCACCATTAAGGAAGTTATATCCACCTCCACCCGTCACCGCGTGGACATATCCCGTAATATTGATCTGGTTTTAACCAACCGGTTTCTGGGCTTCCCGATTTTTATTTTTTTAATCTGGGCGATATTTCAGACCACATTTACCCTGGGCGCCTATCCAATGGAATGGCTTAATACCGGTGTAGGATATGTTTCTGCTTTTTTTGAATATGTTCTGCCGAACAGCCTGTTGAAAGATTTGATTGTGGACGGTATTATCGCGGGGGTCGGGAGCATTATCATATTTCTGCCGAATATATTACTGCTGTTTTTCTGCATTGCCCTGTTTGAAGATACCGGGTACATGGCCCGGGCGGCATTTTTGATGGACAAGATCATGCATTTGATCGGATTGCACGGCAAGTCATTTATTCCCATGCTGATGGGGTTCGGGTGCAGTGTGCCGGCAATCATGGCTACCCGCTCTCTTGAGAGCAAAAAGGACCGCATTCTGACCATTTTGATTACACCGTTCATGTCTTGTTCGGCACGGCTCCCGGTATATATTGTACTGGCCGGCACTTTCTTTGCCGCCCATGCCGGTACGGTTATTTTCATCATCTATTTATTCGGCATTCTTATGGCGATCATCACCGGCCGACTGTTCCGAACCGTATTGCTGAAAGGGGAGGACGCTCCGTTTGTTATGGAGTTGCCGCCTTACCGGGTCCCTATGATGAAAAATCTTCTAATTCATATGTGGGACCGCAGCAAAATGTTCTTAAGAAAAATGGGCGGAATTATTCTGGTCGGTTCCGTTGTGATATGGGTATTGTCGAGTTTTCCTAAAAATATTCAATATTCCAAAGATTATGATGCACAAATTAGGTCGGTGAATCAATCCTATGAACAACAGACCATTTCAGGCAAAGAGGATTATGATAACCGGATCATACAGCAGAAAGATGCCCTGATCCGGGAAATTTCCATTGCAAAGGAAGCGGAAAGGGCAGAAAAATCCTATATCGGCAGAATCGGAAAGGCAGTTGAGCCGTTGTTTGAGCCCATCGGAATTGACTGGCGGGGAAGTGTCGCTTTGCTGACCGGTTTTGTGGCAAAGGAAATTGTCGTCAGTACTATGGGCGTTCTGTATGCCGCAGATGATGCCGCAGAGTCTGATGCATTGCAAAATGCTCTGTTAAAATCCGGAATGACACCGCTGTCCGCACTCTCAATGATGATATTTGTTCTTTTGTATATTCCCTGTCTGGCAACCATCGGGGCCATCACCCGTGAAACCGGTTCTGTAAAATGGACATTGTTTAATATCGTGTTTACCACCGGCGTAGCATGGACAATGTCGTTTGTTGTGTTTCAGGGGGGCCGCCTCCTGGGCTTTTAATTCAAGGGCCTGAGCGGTACATTAACTGCGTTATTCAGCCATTGAAGTAACAATTAACCCTACACCACATGCGAAGAATCTTTTGAAATTTTTGGGAGTATTTTAAATACGATTGTATCCCCTTCAGTATCGGCGTTGATCTGACATGAGTCTGTTATATCGCCTTTCAGAATCTCCATTGACAACGGATTCTCAATGTATTGCTGAATGGTTCTTTTCAGCGGTCGGGCGCCATACAGCGGATCAAACCCTTTTTGTGAAAGAAGCTCCCTGGCATTATCAGACAGCTGAAGATGAATATCCCTGTCCGCCAGCCGTTTTCCCAGTCGCTCCAGCTGAATATCCACAATTTGGCGAATCTGCTGATGAGTGAGGTTATGAAAAATAATTATTTCATCAATCCGGTTGAGAAATTCCGGTTTGAAATTGGACCGTAAAGCCTGCATGACCTTTTCTTCCATTTCGTCCCGGTTGGTCCCAGACATCTCCTGTATCAGATGACTGCCCACGTTGGATGTCATAATGATCAGCGTATTCTTAAAATCAACGGTTTTTCCCTGGCTGTCCGTCAGGCGTCCATCATCTAATATCTGTAAAAGGACATTAAAAATATCCGGATGTGCTTTTTCGATTTCATCAAATAAAATAACAGAATAGGGATGCCGTCGAACCGCTTCGGTGAGATAGCCGCCCTCTTCATACCCTATATATCCCGGAGGCGCTCCGATAAGTCGGGATACGCTGTGTTTTTCCATGTATTCCGACATATCCACCCGGATGATGGCCTGTTCATTGTCATACAGGAAATCCGCCAGAGATTTGGCCAGTTCCGTCTTGCCGACCCCGGTGGGACCCATAAAAATAAACGATCCAATGGGACGGTTCGGGTCCTGGAGGCCTGACCGGGCCCGGCGAACCGCATTAGAAACAGCCGTTACCGCTTCGTCCTGACCGATCAGCCGTTTTTTCAAGCGGTCTTCCATGTGCACGAGTTTTTCCCTCTCACCTTCGAGCATTTTTCGCACCGGAATACCGGTCCATTTGGATACGATTTCCGCAATATCTTCCGCATCCACCTCTTCACGGAGCATTTTCCGATGAACCTGAATATCAACAAGCTTTTGATTGGCCTGATCAAGTTGGTTTTTCAGCTCATTGCGCTTACCGTAACGGAGTTCGGCCACCCGTTCAAGATCTCCCTGCCGCTCAGCCTGCTGTTCTTCAATGCCGATCTGATCCTGTTCTGACTTAATGGACTGAATGACGGCAATGATGTCTTTTTCATTCTGCCAGTGGGCATTTAAGCGGTGGAAATCTTCTTTTAATGATTCAAGGTCTTTTTCCAGTTTTTCCAAACGGTCTTTTGAGGCGGTGTCCATCTCTTTTTTTAAAGCCTCGCGTTCGATTTCAAGCTGGATGATTTTGCGTTGTATCTCATCGATTTCAATCGGTTTACTGTCGATTTCAATCCGCAAACGTGATGCACATTCATCAATTAAATCAATTGCTTTGTCAGGAAGAAATCGATCGGTGATATAGCGATCGGACAGGGTCGCGGCTGCCACAATGGCGGAATCTTTTATTTTCACCCCGTGATGCACTTCATATTTTTGTTTGAGTCCTCGTAGAATGGATATGGTATCATTTTTGGAAGGTTCGGTGACCATTACAGGTTGAAATCGTCGTTCAAGGGCAGCGTCTTTTTCAATATATTTTCGGTATTCAGAGATAGTTGTGGCGCCGATACAACGCAGAGTTCCCCGTGCAAGCGCCGGTTTTAACATATTGGAGGCATCCAGGGAGCCTTCGGATGCCCCAGCGCCGATCAGTGTATGCAGTTCATCGATGAACAGGATGATTTTTCCTTCGGCTTTTTCGACTTCTTTAACAACCGCTTTTAAGCGGTCTTCAAATTCTCCCCGGTATTTTGCTCCGGCAATCAGGGTTCCCATATCCAGAACGATCAATCGTCTATTTTTTAATGATTCGGACACATCGCCTTCGACAATTCGCTGGGCAAGCCCTTCTACGATAGCCGTTTTACCAACTCCTGGTTCACCGATCAGTACCGGATTGTTTTTTCTCCGCCGTGATAAAACCTGGGCGATGCGCCTTATTTCATCATCCCTGCCAATCACCGGATCAATCTTGCCAAGACGCGCATATTCGGTCAGATCACGCGTATATTTGTCCAGCGCCTGGTATTTATCCTCCGGATTCTGGTCGGTAATCGTCTGGTTGCCCCGGATTTCCATCAAAACTTTCAAAACTTTTTCTTTGGTAATACCGAAATGTTTGAAAATATTCTCTACCTGATTGTCCTTGATATCTATAATCGCCAGAAAAATATGTTCGATACTGACATACTGATCTTTCATGTTCGTTGCTTGAGTAAACGCTTTTTCAAGCATCTTCTTGGAATTGCCGGATAAATAAGCATCTCCGACAGCACCCTGGATTTTTGGCAGCGTCTCGATTAATTTTAAGGTTTCACTGGCAACATCATCAGGCGCTACCCCGATTTTTCGCAGGATGGATCCGGCAATACTGTCTTGGTCCTTAAGCATCGCAAACAGAAAATGTTCCAGCTCAATCTGTTGGTTTTTATAACCGGATGCAATCGAGTGCGTTTCCTGTACCAATTCCTGGGATTTTAAGGTGAATTTATCAAAACGCATATGCCCTCCTTTTCATTGTTCAGGTGATATGTGAGATGCGTTCCATTCGTTGATCGAATATCACGTAACTTACTGTCCTTGATTATAATAATCATTATTATGATAGTGTCAACTACATGCCGATATGATTAAAGTAGCTGCTTTTTCATTTGACCTTATCAGGCGAATTCCATACAATATAAACTAATTGAATTAAAAGAAATGCTGCGCAAAACCATCCATAATTTTTTTTGTCAATAAATCGATGCTTTTGAGAAAGTGAGAATAATTTTTTATTTAAATTAGTATTTTGATTTTTTTAAAAATTTAATGATTTGGATCATAGTGTTATGGGATTTCAATATAAACGCCGAACCGATTATGCGAAGTACGCCAGAAGTGAAATTGCCTCGATAATGAAAAGAATCGAGGAATTTAATTATCTACAAGACATTGATGCCATTCTAGATAAAATTCTTGAAGAAGCCCGCAGCCTTTCCAATGCTGATGCCGGCTCAATTTTTATTGTGGAAGATGATCATCTGCGATTCGGGTATGTTCATAATGATACACTGTTTAAAAAAGATGAGGCTAATGAGGAAATTTATGTTGATTTTTCAGTGTCCATTAATGGTCAGTCAATAGTTGGGCATGTGGCCTTAACTGGTAATAAAATTGTAATCGACGATGCCTATAAGATTCCATCCGGCAGTCCGTTCAAGTTTAATTCCGAGTATGACCAAAAATCCGGATATCAAACCCGGTCTATCTTAGCCATACCCCTGCATACATTTCACGGTCAGCTGGCGGGTGTTATGCAGCTGATTAACGCCAAAGATGATGGCGGGCAGGTGATCCCTTTTAGAAAGAAGATCCAGGATCTTATTCCTTTGCTTGCCAATAATGCTGCAGTGGCGATTGACCGTGGCATTATGAACCGGGAAATGATTCTTAGAATGGTTAAAATGGCGGAACTCAGGGATCCTATGGAAACCGGGGCTCATGTTCAACGGGTCGGTGCGTATTCTGCTGAAATTTATCATCAGTGGGCCACAAAACGGGGCATTGATAAGCAGGAAAAAAATCGGAATAAAGATTTAATCCGACTGGCGGCCATGCTTCATGACGTGGGGAAGGTCGGGATTCCGGATAAGATCTTAAAAAAACGTGATAAACTGACGGAACCTGAATTCGATACCATGAAATGGCATACGGTTTATGGGGGGCGTTTGTTTATGAATCAAACATCGAACCTTGATAAAATGAGCATGCAAATCGCATTAAATCACCATGAAAAGTGGAACGGCAAGGGATATCCCGGAAAAATTGATAATATTATGACTGCGGCTACACGGCTGGGGCCTCCCAAACAAAAAAATGAAATCCCGTTGCCCGCTCGAATTGTTGCCTTGGCGGATGTCTTTGATGCATTAATTTCCAGCCGATCATATAAAGAGCCATGGAACGAAAAAAAGGTGTTTGAAGTGATTGAGGCAGGTGCAGGTGAACATTTTGATCCTGAAATTGTGGAAATATTTTTTCAGATACTTCCTGTTATCCAGGCCATTCGAAATAAATACAAAGAATAAACTTCATTGGCCTGTGGGTTTTTCACCAGAAATCATTCTATAACGGACTGGAGTATTTATGAGGAAAGCAGGAACCAAACTGTATGATCTGGTCGACTGTCAGAGCCAGAAGGCGGTCATGTCGGAGATGGTTACGATTATTTCTTTGCTTGATTCTGAAAGTATCATGGATCCTTTTCAATCGGTATATCAGGATATTGTCCGATTATTCAATGGTGAGTACCCCGGTTACAGAGCTTCAAATACCAGATATCACAATCTGGAACATACAACCATGGTAACGCTGGCCACTGTGCGTCTGATTCACGGAAGTGTCCGGGGCGGTTTTACGTTTAAACCGGAGAGTGTTCTGCTGGGGTTACTGGCCGCCTTGTTTCACGATTCAGGGCTGATCCAGACCAAACAGGACAGGAAGGGCACCGGTGCCAAGTATACCATTGGTCATGAAAAGCGAAGTGTCGGTTTTATGCGAAAGAATCTTGGCAAAAAGGATTTTACCCGCCAGCAGATGGATGATTGTGCACAGCTGATTAAATGCACCAATTTGGAAATTGATGTCGCAGACATTTCTTTCCGGTCGGAAGAAATTGAAAATCTCGGTAAAATCGTCGGGTCCGCTGATTTACTTGCTCAGATGGCGGATCGTAATTATCTGGAAAAATTGATCCTGTTGTTTAAAGAATTTGAAGAAGCCGGTATCCCCGGTTTTGATTCCGAAGAAGCGCTTCTTGAAAAGACAGAAGGGTTTTATCAAAATGTTACACGTAAACGGTTAATTAATAATTTTGATGATATTTCGTCCAATATGGCAAATCATTTCAAGTATCGGTGGGATATTGACCGGGATTTGTATGCCGAATCTATTGAAAATAATATTAAATATTTAAAGTCAATTTTGAGCAGCGGGAAGAAAAGCCGGCAGTTCTATCAACAGCATCTGAAACGTGGGGGGATTGATGAAAGAAAGCGGTTGAGCCGGAACAGGTACGCCTTATTTAAGGATTGAAATTTGATTCCGGTAGTTCATCTGATAGGGGTAAAATTGTTTTTAAATTACATTTATGTAACAAACATAAACTTTACGTAAACGGTATTTTTTTGAATATATAATTGAAATATTGGTAGTGCGGTAAAATTATTGAATTGAAATGAGGAGTACGCATGCATCAGTCGTTTAAAATTTTTTCCATTTGTATTTTACTGTTGAGCATTTTTGCCCCGGTCTTTGCGGATGAGATTGCTCAGAATTATTACGATCTGGGAGTGTTTGCCTATGAAGAGGGAAATCTCATTAAATCCAGGGATCTTCTGTTAAAAGCCGTAACCCTGGATCCGGATAGTGCTCGCGTAAATTTTGCTCTTGGCCGGACATATATCAAGCTAGCGCAGCTGGATAAAGGGGAACGTTATTTAACAACGGCGCTTTCAATGGAGCCACAGATTCCGGGCATAAAGTATTCTCTGGGAATTCTTTTTTACCAAAAAGATCATTATGAACAGGCTTTGGAGAAATTTCAGGAAGTTGTTGCTGATGAACCATCAAATGTTCTGGCAAGATATTATTCAGGCATTTGCCTTTATAGGCTTGAACAATACGATGCCGCCGGTGAGGATCTGGTAAAGGCTGCCCGGATGAGCCCGACGATTGAGGCTAATGGGTATTACTATGCCGGCGTCTGTAATTTTTACCTGGGTCGCTTTGACGAAGCGGTAAAACAGTTTGAACATGTGATGGCGGTTGCGGATTCTGAAGATCTTAAATCGAATGCACGGTTATGGGCGCAAACCATCAAAAAGGATCAGGCAATTGCCAAACCTTATCGTTTATATCTTAAAACCGGTTATTTATATGACGATAATGTCGTTCTGGAGCCGGCGGATCTGGATATAGTGTCTGATGAAAGTGACAGCGCGCTTATGGTATATTTTTCCGGAAAGTACGACGTGATTGACGTCCGCCGGGTGACGTCGGGGATCGGTTACAGTCATTATCAAACCCGGTACAAGGATCTGGATGAATATGATTTAACCGGAAGCATCGGCAATGTTTATTTAAATTATAAGTTTAGTGAATCCGTGATGCTGGGTGTCAAATATCTGCCCACCTATTACTGGGTCGATTCAGAAAGTTATTTAATGCAGCATCAGGTCAATCCATCCATATTATGGATGATTGACGATTTTAATGCAGTTGATGTTGCATACAGTTATTATCGCAACAATTGTTTTACGGATAACACCAGAGATGGTCATTCCAATGAAGTAACGGCAGATTATTCCCATGGATTTCCTGGTCTTGACGGGTATGTGTTTTGCGGTATCGGGTATGAAATTAATTCAGCTAACGGAGAAGACCAGGATTTCAGTGAACTGAAAACACTTATAGGGATCTCATATGATATCCTGGAGAAAACCAATATCACCGTTTACGGAAATTATTATAATAAAGGTTATGATCATAATCATTTCACATACAATATCAAAAGAGATGATTCCAGATATTTTGCATCTGCATCAATTACCCAAACCAT
>JAJRPH010000491.1 GCA_024280875.1 Deltaproteobacteria bacterium
TATCCGGGCGGAAGTCATGGCATCATACTGATCGGCAAGACTGACAATTCTGCTGTACAAATCCAGGGGAAAAGATTTTTTAACCGCCGGATAGCCGGTGTGGTTATAAAACATGTGATGTTCAAACGCGACGATTGCAGAACGGATAGAAAAAAAATCCACATGCTTCATCTTCAAAAGCAATCGGACACCTTCAACAGGATGTTTTTTTATCACCTGCCATTCTTCATCAGTCAGTTCAGATGTTTTATTCAAGATCCTGCCGGGGATTTCCAGCTTTCCAATGTCATGGAACAACGAAACCATACCGAGTTCTATCAGCTGTTTCATATTCAACCCCAGCCTCTGGCCCAATGCGACGGACATGATGCTGACATTCACACAATGATGATATGTGTATTCATCATAGTTTTTTATAGATGTCATGCCCAGCAGAAGCTGTTCCTGATCGATAATATGATCAACCAGAGATACAATCATCCGCTTGGCTTTTTTAAGAGCAACCTTTTCTCCATGCTGAATTTTATTCATCACCCCCTGGGTAAAGGAAACAGCCTTAAAATAAGACTTTTTAACCATCTTTCGGGCATCTAAAATATCGTCTTCAACAATTTTTCTCAGCACAAAAACAGCAATATTGTTTATATGGGATATCTTCTGCTCAATGATTTCAAACGGCTTTATTGCAGGGGCCTTAACAAACGCTTCCATTAAACTAATTATATCATTTGTTCCCGCTCCGGATTTTATAATAATTGTACCGACTTCCAATGTTCTGAAAAGCCGAACAAGGTAGTCAAAATTAATCATGACCGCTGAAGAATAACGAATCCGGAATTCATTCACAAAAAAGAAATCGCCTCTTAACTCAAGGATAAAATCACCTTCATATCTGATAAATTCATTAACCAGGAAAACAAAATTATTGACGGCCTTAGCGACAGCGATATTTTTTACGTGATGAACTTCAGCAGATCGCAATACTACAGCCAGTTGATTGATTAAATCTATTTTCGTTTTCGGAGAATCAACCCTATTTTTGGCTTTCATGATCTATCCTTTTAATCGCAGAGTCTGAAAATTCCTTTAATAATCTATTATTATTTCTTTGACACTTATATAAAAAAGGCAAGGCATCCCGGCTGGCGATAAGCCCCAGACTGTAAGCTGCGCAAGCCCTGCTTTCATAAACCTTTGAATTGAAAAAAAGTGTTTTTTTCATCAGAATTTTGATCAGGCAGTCAATCATTTCTTTATCTTTCCAGCGTGACAGAATATGAAAATACTCTTTTTTTTCATTAAATTCTTTATTCTGAAAAGTTTTCTCAAAAATTTTACCCAGAAGAACTTTTCGCGCTTCGTTTGACGACAGACTTCCCAACGCCCTTATCGCCGTAAATTTTAACTGAATTTCGGAATCATTTTCAAGACCTTCAATGATTGACGAAAGAGCGCGTGAATCCCCCAATTCTCCGAGGGTTCGAATGACTTCAATCTTGACGCGGGTTTCCGGATGATTGACTTTTTTCAAAAGATAATCGACGGCCCGCTTGTCTCCAATCTCCCGAAGAACATAAATAATATTCCTCACAACATACCATTCCGGACTGTTAAGGCCTTTAGTAACCGTCATAAAATCTTTGGGCCCCAGAAGAGCAAGAACGTCAATAACCACTTTTCGGGCATGTATAGTTTTCAGGGTTGATAATAAGTTCATAAACGGCGGGATGGCGTTTTTATCAAAATAACTGATCAGCTCTTTCAGCGAAGCGAAATCGGTTTTTTCTCCGCTGTCTAAATATTCACCTAAAAGATAAATAATATGCTCACTGCCGACAAAAAAAATAATCTTTTGAATGTTATCTTTTACAACATCCGTAACTTTAACATTTGACGCAATCTTTTTAAGTCTTGCCAGGGTTTTAGTCGCTGATTCGAAGTTTCCTATGTTTACCGCATATTCGATAGCACTTTTAAAAAAATCGGCAATTTCTGAAAATTCTACGTTCGATTTCGCTTTGTAAAAAATCTCGAAGATAATATCCATAAACTTATCAACTTTATCATTCGTATCCTCTTCAAGTTCATGAAAAAGCATTTTCAGATCATCATCCTCAATCGTGATGATATCAATCTCTTTAATCTTATCACTCGTTACCAGTGAATTATCATAAATGGCCTTAAACTTGCCCGGGTCATTTTTTTTCTTTTTTGCCTGCGAAATCGCCTGTTCTTCATAGTCCTCATCTGCTAAGAACTCATCTTCCACAATATAACGAATATACTGAAAATCATTCTCCCAGAACAACGTTACCGTATCATCATCCAGGACTTCATTATCAAAATCCAGGGAAATCACCTTTAAAAATGCTGACATCTCCACAAAAGAAATTTTTTCCTGAAAGGTCAATTCACGTAATCCGTCTTTAAAGAAAAAAAATGCCAGATTATCGTCTTTTTGCTCGTTATTATGATAGATCAATTTCTCACCATAAAAAATATCATATAGCCGGATATTTAATACCAGCTTGTCATGAAAACAAAAGAAGGCTTTGAATTTCTCATATGTGTCTTCAAGGGTATTCACATATATCGGATTATTATCAGGATACATCCGAAGGTTTTTTTTCGCCTTCAGCAACATCTTAATGACAATCTTAGCCGCTTTAATATCTTCGCCATATTCCATTCAGTCTACCTTTATTGCATTCATTTTATCGCTGCAGGCAGCAAAAAATTTACCGCGGTAAAGTTAAATTTTTCTTTTTCTAACATAATTATTTGAAATTGTAAAAAGTTTTCCGTTTCCTGTAATTAATATGTACGACAAAAAGCCAATTATTTGATAAAAAAGTTGTTCTTGAATTATATAATACATGTGTTAATTTTAATACTAAATGCCTTCATGACCGCTTGCCTCGGATTCAAAGTGGCATAATTTAAATCTGCGACTCATCCACCTGCGCTTATCTGCGTTATAAAAATTATATCGGCATTCAATTTCCACCAAAAAATACGAACGGCTTTTCCACAGAAAATTAAACAATAAAACCAGCTTTCAAATGAATGGAGGCAGTTCCAGGTTGATATCCAGATTGCTATAAGCCCTATTCACATAATCAGTGAATATTTAGGATAACCTGCTGATAAATATTGCAATTTATTAAGGAGGTAGTTTTATGTACAACAAGGATCGTCGAAAAAGCATGGAAAGAAGATATGTTATTGAACGAAGATTAGTAAATAATCCTACGTATCATGGTCCCCAGCAAAGAAAAATTTTAGACAGAAGGTGTGGAATCGATCGAAGGCAGATATTTTAATCATTCGTTCTTTCGATCAACTGGTCTTTTGAGCATCCTGTCTTTTAATTATCGTGGATCACGCAAAGATTTTTAGCATAACGCTGTTTTTCCTTCACATTCACCTGACGTGAAATCATAAACCGTTCCTGGGGAGATCCGGCGCCATGAATGGACTCTGTCAGGTACCCCACCGTAGCTGTTCCCAAAGTCAGATTTTCAATAAAACGAAGAGTGCGCATACGGTTCTGCGTGGATATTTCCGGGTTGCCTTTTATTTTCCTTTAAATACCGGCTCTCTTTTTTCAAAAAAAGCCGTAAAACCTTCAATAGCATCTTGAGATGATGCAACTATCTTACTGCCTTCCGACTCCATTTCAAGACCCTTGTCCAGACTTTCATAAATCCCGGCCGAGATGGCTTTTAATACACAACTGACCGCGAGAGGGGGACGTGTTGCAAGGTGCTTGGCAAAATCAAACGTTACATCCATCAGAGTTTCTGCAGCAGCTATCTTGTTCACCAGTCCGATGTCAAGGGCTTGTCTGGCATCAAGACGCTTACTGAAAAGTATCATATCCAGAGCTTTTGCTTTTCCAATAATACGGTAAAGACGCTGTGTACCGCCCCACCCGGGAATAATGCCCAGATTCAGTTCCGTCAGTCCGATTTTTGATTTGGGTGAATCCGCCATAATCCTGAAATGACAGGACAAGGCCAGCTCAAGCCCGCCGCCCAGGGCATGACCATTGATGGCAGCAATTGTCGGTTTTTCAAATCGATCAACCCTTCTCCACAACTCCCTACCTTTGGCCCCGAGCCCTGGGGATTTTGCAGCATCCGCAACATCCATTCCGGCTGAAAAACATTTTTCTCCGGCACCGGTAAGTATTACCACACGGATATCCTGATCATTTTCAATTTCATCAAGAATTTTTTCTAAGTCTTCCATAGCGGCCATGCTCCAGCTGTTTGCCGGCGGCCGGTTGATGGTTACCAGTGCGCTCCTGTCTTTTTTTTTATAAGTTAAATTATCATAAGCCATGATAAATATCCTTTTTTTGCTTATCCACTTTAGTTATGTTGATTTTAATGTCCAAAAATTCAGGCAATTACCGGCAGGCACGGTGGCCTGCCCTACGAGATTTTGCGATAAGTAATTGCCTGAATTTTAGAGGTCCATAGCCTGAATACCGCTGGTCCCTTCAAAAATTGAAGTAATTTTACAGTCGCGGGCATACTGTTCTACCGGAAAATCTTTGCAATACCCCGCGCCGCCATATACCTGCATAGCCTGAATACATACCTCATACCCGTGTACGGACAAATAATCTTTTATTAACGGCGTCAGCAATTCAAACATGTCATTATTTTTTTCACGGTCTTCATCAGATTCTGAAAGCAAAGATTCGGTACAAGAAAAATTGAAATTCCTTTTGTTCCTGCCGGGTCCTCTTCTATGCGGGCAAGTACCGGATGAATGATATTATCGCATAAATCATGATCTCCATTGGTAATAAATATTTTGTTTCCGGTTAAGGTATATGTCACGTCATTATTTTTTACCGCCGTGGTAGTCAAGGCGCCGACATCTGTTCCCGCGTTTGCTTCAGTGAGCAACATGGTGCCCCCCAGTTCTCCGGCAACAAGTCGTTTAACATATTTTTCTTTCTGTTCGTCCGTACCGTATTTTTCAATCATGTCGGCCGTGCCGTTTCCCATGGCAGCATAGGCGTAAAACGCCCGGTTGGCCCCCATAAAGTATTCCACGGCAGCCGAGGCTACAAGGCCGGGAATCCCCTGCCCTCCCATTTCAGCCGGAACTGAAAGATTACCCCATTCACTTTCCAAAAGCAGCTTATGAGCCCGGTGAAGATTTTCCGGGACTTTTACTTTTCCATTATCAAATGCGACACCCTTTTCATCCATGGTAGGCACCCATGACATCCTGCTTGATGATACACGACGGCTGGAAAAAGCATTAATCCAAAAATCCATCCAACACACTGCCAGCTATTTTCCAAATCAGGGCCACGCATTTCATCTGCTCGGCTTAAGCAACCAGGCAATAGTATTCTGGAAGGAAAATCTGGCTTTTCTTGCAGGGGTTGCATGACTGGAGACTGCCATTGTCTGTTTAGCATCTAATCGGTTATTTTGATTGAAACTGCCGGACCAATTCAACCCCTAAGTCCACAGCTTGAAAATTTGTTTCATGGAATTCTTGGGCAAACCGTTCTGCGATCAGACTTTTGATTGACTCGATCCGGACAAGTTCCGTAACGGCGACAACCGCCCCCAGTACGCAGATATTTAAAACAACCGGTTTTTTGATTTTATCCATAACCGCATCATAAAAGGGAAGCTCAATTCTACGGGCATCGACTTTTCGGGAGTTTTTAACCAGACGGCTGTCAGTAACGAGCAGTCCGCCGGGGCGAATCATTTCCTGATATTTGTTAAAAGCTTCCTGTGTCAGGCAAATCAATACATTGGCCTGGGTCACCCGGGGAAAATAAATGGGCTTATCCCAGATGATCACATCGCTTCGCGTTGCCCCGCCTCTTGCCGCAGCCCCATAGGATTGCGCCTGAACCGCGTTTAACGATTCATAACGCACGGCTGCTTCCGCCATCAGAATGGCAGCAGTGATGACCCCCTGACCGCCGGACCCGGAAAATAAAAGTCTGATTTTTTCCATGATTATTTTTTCTTGCGGGCTTTTAAAATGAGTTGATCATACTCCCGGCAATATTCCGGAAGATCCTTCTTGACAAAAACACCCCGTTCAATCAGTTCCGGATCCGTCTTTATTTTATCTGATCCCATGCGAACGGTCCGGTTTTTATACGTTTTAAGCATATCCACGGCATCACCTGCTTTGTTGCGCCGTCCAAAATGGGTAGGACACTGACTCAATACTTCAAGCATAGAAAATCCTTTGTGAACAATTGCCTGCTGGATCAAATCCGATAACTCATGGATATGATATGTAGTGGTCCTGGCGACAAATGTTGCCCCGGCAGCAACAGCCAGATCGACAATATCAAAAGCATGATCAATATTGCCGTAAGGCGCAGTGGTCCCAATTGAGCCATAGCCGGAAAGCGGTGAAAACTGGCCCCCGGTCATTCCGTAAATCCGGTTGTTCATGACAATGGCTGTCATCTCGATATTCCGGCGGGCAGCATGAATAAAATGATTGCCGCCAATCGCAAGGGCATCGCCATCACCCATAGGCACAATAACATTAAGCTCGGGTTTGCTCATTTTTACGCCGGTGGCAAACGCCAGGGCGCGGCCATGAAGCGTATGCATGGAATGGAAATCAACATAACCGGATATACGGGCGGAACAACCGATACCGGAGACCATGACAATATCTTTTTTGTTCAATCCTAAATTATCAACCGCCTGTAGAAGAGCGTTTAAAATAATCCCATGCCCGCAACCCGCACACCACATGTGAGGAAAAAACCGTTCCCGGATATAATCTTTGACGGCCATGGCTCAGACTCCTTTTCCCTGTATCACACGCAGGATATTTCTGATATCTGTGGGGGTTATGAGCTCACCGTCGATCCGGTTGGCCAGAAATATTTTTTCAGGCACATCAACAGCCAGCCTGACTTGCTGAAGTACCTGGCCCATGTTCATCTCCACAACCACTGTAAACTTTACCTCCTTACAGACTTCGCGAACAATATCAGATGGAAAGGGCCAGAGCGTCTGAAGTTCAAGCAATCCGAGTTTCTCCCCCCTGCGCCGCCGATTCTCCACCAGGTGAAGTGCGGAACGCGCGGACGCACCATAGGAGATCAGCAGAACATCCGCGTCTTTCACATGGTGCTTACGAAACCGGGCAATCTGATGACTGTTATTTTCTATTTTATCAACCAGGTGACGGATGAGCCCATAAACAATTTTCGGGTTGTCCGAAGGAAATCCCCACATGTCGTGATAAAGTCCGGTTACATTATAACGGTGCTCGTCTCCGAAATCCGACATCGGAAGGCGTCCGTCTTCCCGGGGAAGATATGGATGATAATCAATTCCGCTTTTTACCGCTGTGCGAAGACGTTTTACCAGTCGAAGATCATCGGGTTCCGGTATTTCAATTTTTTCTCTCAAGTGCCCGGTTATTTCATCAAGCAATAAAATAACCGGGGTCCGGTATGTTTCCGCAAAATTAAATGCCTCCACGGTCATCCGAAAAATATCCTGGTGATTTGAGGCAGTCAGGGCAATAATTGAATGGTCGCCATGAGTACCGTAACGCGCCTGGTTAACATCTCCCTGCCCGGCATGAGTGGGAAGTCCTGTTGAAGGGCCACCTCGCATGACATCGACGATAACGCACGGGATCTCCGCCATTACTGCATATCCCAACGCTTCCTGCACCAATGAAAAACCGGGACCGCTGGTGGCGGTCATGACCTTATGGCCGGTTAAAGAGGCCCCGATAATTGCGCAAAGCGATGAAATCTCATCTTCCATTTGCAAAAACTTACCGCCGATCCGGGGTAGACGGCTTGCCATCTGTTCGGCTATTTCGGTTGATGGAGTAATAGGATATCCGGCAAAAAATTCAATTCCCGCATAAAGGGCGGCTTCCACGCAAACATCATTGCCTTGAAGGAATTTGATTCTTTTATTCATTGCCGTCCTCCGTTTTACTGCAAATCACTTCAATGGCCAGGTCAGGACATCTTAGTTCACATTGCCGGCAGCAGATGCAATCCTCAGGCCGGACGGCTTTGGCTTTTTGCTCATTATCAAGTTCCAGAACCTGTTTAGGACAAAATTCAACGCAGATTCCACAACCTTTACACCATGACGGATCTATATGGTAGGCCTGAAGTTTTTTCTTTCCCATGCCTGTCTTTCAATCAATTTTTTAATCAATATTATATCCTACACCTTAAACCAATCCTTTAATAATTCTTGTCCGCATAATCAACCCATCCGCCGGCTTTTACCAGTGCGCGATCAAAACCTGAAATAGAAAACGATATTTCGGATTCTTTGCCGTCCGCCTTTATAATAAAGCGGTTATTTTCAAAATCCGTCTCAATGATCGTTTGTTTATCTAAAAATTCAACAAACAGCCGATCAATCTCTTCTGCGGGCAATTCAACTGCCATCATTCCGCAATTAAACATATTCTGGCGAAAAATCCGCGCATAGCTTTCTGCGATCACCAGGTTAATGCCGTTGACTTCAAGGGCCCACGGGGCATGTTCCCGTGAAGAGCCGCAGCCGAAATTCGAACGGGTAATGATAATGCTTTTGCCGCTGATATCCTTTTCAGGATCAAACCCTTCAAATTTCAGGTCCTCCAGCAAATACGGTTTTAAGGCTTCTTTGGTAATTTCCGTTAAATACCGCGCCGGTATTATTTCATCCGTATTAATATCTGCACGATCCAGAAAAAGAATTTGTCCGTTAAAATTCTTCATTTTTTATATTCCTATATCTTGATAGTCTCATTAAAATCCAGATTCTGACGGCAAAGTATAAAAGTTCAAATTCAAGGCGCGCAAATTCTGAGTAATGATTCGTACTTTTCGTACTATGAAGAAACGAAGAATGTTGCGCAACGCAGAAGTTGGACTTTTTACGAAGCTGTCAAATATTGTACAATTTTGAATTTGTGATGTAACCGGCAATTGCCGTTGCGGCTGCAGTAGCGGGGCTCATAAGATGAACCATACCGCCTTTTCCCATTCTCCCGAAAAAATTCCGGTTCGTCGTGGACGCACAGACTTCACCTTCAGCAATAACACCGTTACTCATTCCTAAGCATGCGCCGCAGGTGGGATTAGTGACACAGAATCCGGCGTCCATAAATATTTTGATAATGCCCTCTTCCAGCGCCATGTTGAAAATTGCCGGTGTTGCCGGGGACACTATCCCTCGAACAGCATCACTGACTTTTCCACCTTTTAACACTTCGGCCGCTACCCGGAGATCTTCGATTCTCCCATTGGTACAGGAACCGATATACACCTGATTTACCGGTGTACCGTCCATTTCACTAACCGGCTTGACGGTGTCCGGCTTATACCCGTAGGTCACCTGAGGCGAAAGACCGCCGGCATCTATTGTGATCACATCATCATATTCCGCGTCAGAATCCGGACAAAATTCCCGAAAAGCCGTCAAAGCAGCCTGTTTAGACTCATATTCATCAGAAATAAAGGACCAGAGATAGTCCACCGTGGTCATATCCGGATAGCATATGCCACAGGTTCCACCAGCTTCAATCGCCATATTGCAAAGTGTCATCCGCGCTTCCATGCTCATTGCTTCAACTACCGGTCCGGCAAATTCAATGACTTTATTGGTTGCACCGTTAACTCCCAGCTGACCGATAATTGAAAGAATCACATCTTTGGCATATACCCCTTCTGGCATCATTCCGGTGATTTCAATTTTTATGGTTTTGGGATAGTGAAACGCACAAACACCTTTTAAAATCCCCACTTCCAGATCGGTGGTTCCGACACCAGCTGCAAACGCACCAAAAGCGCCATGGGTACAGGTATGGGAATCTCCCATAATAATA
>JAJRPH010000492.1 GCA_024280875.1 Deltaproteobacteria bacterium
GGCTTTTATGTACCGTAATGGCCCAGGCCAGCTTTAAGGGAAAATGGACAAACGTCCCTATCACTTTTTCTTCTATCTCACTGGTTTCCTTGTTGAGCGCAAAGCGTTTGTTTTCCCACGCATATTTCTCCACCCATACGGGGGAGGTGCCGTCTGAAAACGCTACCTTGATTTCATTGTCCTTTAATGCAGCCACTTTGCCGATTTTCCCATTGAAAAACTGCCCTTCACCGGATGGATCATTTTTAATAAACATCACCTGCGCGTCCATTTTCATAGTCAGCACATGGTCTACCGGATGAATGTTCTCCTCAAACTTGCCGTCAACAATCGCTCTGTACTGATAAGTCTTTCCCGGCAGCTTTTCCAGCTCCTCGCGGTTGATCCGGTCGGCTTTGTAGTTGTGCGTGGTCAGATACACATACCCGTCACCAGCTGCGGGGGAAAATCCTGGTTTGTAATACTGGTTTAATGTGTCCACATCCTGGCGGGTCAATTGATTATCGCGCAAATGGTTTAACACGGAAATAAATGTTTCATCCGACTGCCGGTATATTTTTTCCAGCTCGATATACAGCGGCTCATCACCTTGAAGTGCCTGGGCGGAAAAGAAAAACTGAGTCGGATAATACTGTTTCAAAACCTGCCATTCTGCCTCTTTGACCACAGGCGGCAGCTGCAGCAGATCACCGATAAACAGAATCTGAACGCCGCCGAAAGGGACGTTGCGCCGCCGGACACGCCGCAGCACGGCATCAATAGCGTCTAAAAGATCAGCCCGCAGCATGCTCACTTCATCTATGATCAGTAATTCCATTTTTTTCAGCAGATTTCGCTTTGCCCCGTGCATCTTCATCTGGCGGATGAGGGTCTGGGGGGTATTGAGCTGAAAAGAGGGCGCTTGCTCCCCGTCAAAATGGTCTGACGGAATAAACGAACCAAACGGCAGCTGAAACAAAGAATGCAGGGTAACGCCTTGCGCGTTAATGGCGGCAATCCCCGTGGGAGCGGCAACGATGGTGTTTTTATGGGTACTGCGGCTGATGGCGCGCAGAAACGTTGTTTTCCCGGTCCCGGCCTTTCCCGTTAGAAACACATGACGGCGGGTGCTGTTTACAAACCGCGACGCCATTGCAGCTGCATTGTCATCCCATTGGGTCATAGTCATTTAGTTGTTGTTATTAAGAGCCGGGATAGATGGCCGACCCGACAAAATTTATTGTAGAATCCAGTAGGGGCAGGCCCCTATGCCTGCCCATGTTTGCATGAATTTTGAATATTGTGAGTCAATTTATTTAACAGGCTGTTAAAAAAGTATTGCAGGAATAAAAAGATTCATCAAGCCTCAATTCTTATCATTGTTGAATTATTAGATTGTCAGAGTAGATATAATATGTTAATATTTTAACAATTTGTAAAATTAATATTTAATTCGGATTTTGGGCAGGATTTCGTTGCGGCATCGATTCAACACGAATGGAATACCACTTTTTGATCGATGAACGATTAAGTATTTTTTCTATAATCTGTCAACAACATCCCCAATTGTATTGCAATCAATATAAATAGAGGAGTCTTGGAATGAATTTAATGTTTAAGCGCTTTCTCAAATTTTCATTAAAGAACCAAACCGGACCTGCATGCTCAGCTTGAATCTTATATTTCTGGAGGTTTATAAAAATGAAAAAGGATAAAGTTATTTCTGTAGTTCTATTTTTGTTTCTCATCTATGTTCTGATGCTCCCTCCATCAGTTACCGCTCAGGATCGCGACCCTCAGGATGCGGTCATCCAGCAAGTCCTCACAACCAGTTTCCAGGATTTGGGCTATGATAATGCGCCACCTAATAAGCTTGACTACTATGAGAGCGACGGGGGCTGGCACTATGAGCAATGGGCTAATTATGAAGAAGATCCTCCTGTTGTCATAGGGATAGCTGCATACAGCACGGAGCAGGCGGCAGGGGCTGGTCTGGATTCCTGGCGTTCCGATTTTCAGTCCCGGAACGGGAAGGAGTTCCTGTCGACTACCTTTCATGGAAGCCCTGCGTGGTATTACAAAGAAAGTTATGCAGAGAGTACATATACTTCTAGCCGTAATGTGTGGCAATCCGGTCGGTTCTGGTTCTATATTTATGCCCATCCTTCGGGGGGCTTAGAGCATTCAGCTGAGGTGGTCTATGCCAACGCGCAAAAGTATGGTCTCTTAACAGGGGGGGCTGCGGCTCAAGACTCAGATGGTGATGGAGTCAACGATGATATAGATAAATGTCCAAATACCAAGGCAGGGCTAACTGTTGATGCTGACGGCTGTCCCCTTACTCAAGCCATGACCATAACGGTCACCACGGACAAAGCCGCTTATGTGCCTGGAGATACGGCATTGATAAGTGGTAATGTTTCAGATTCAAATGGTGCTTTGGCAGGTGTTGCCGTCTCAGTTGATGTTAGCGGCACCATACTTTCAGCCACCACTGACGCATCCGGTAATTACCATGTCAATTTTCCGATCCCCGCCGATGTCAGTCAGGTCTCATACCCGACAACGGCAACCGCAGCACATGCCGGTTACCCTAGTGTAAGCGTCAACACCATCTTCAGCGTTCAAGATGCGTTAATAGTTGAATTAAGTGCGGATGCTGATCATTATTTGATTGGCGATACCGTATACTTTACAATTATTGTTAAAGACAGCAAAGGCAATCGAGTGCCATCGGCCGACCTTGATATTACCGCCACGCGATTGGGCTCCGGAAGCACAACAAATCTGGCTGCAAGTACTGACGGATTGGGGGAGAATGTCTGGAGTTTTATCTGGGGGCAGGGCGCCACCGGAAATACCATTGCAGAGGGAAAGCTTCAGATTGATGTCCTTGCTTCGAAAACCGGTTATGTAGACGGCAGTGCTTCAAAAACACTATCAGGCTGTGGGGATCTTGAAAAAAGCGAGTTAGAGGACTGCCTGGACTGTCCAGAGGATTGTCAGTGCACCGCTAATGAAATCTGTGACCCCTCCGGCCAATATAAAAGTTCAGAATCCTTTTGCAGCCCTAAGGTAGCCTATGTATTCATCTCCAAAGGGCTGGGGTGGTATCATGAATGGTGGGCTTCTGATGACATCAAAAAGATACGGCGCTTCTACAACTCCTTGGGATATACCGTTCCATCGAATATATATGTGGACCACATCAATCAAATTGCAAAATATTTGTCCCGTCCTTCAACAAAGGCCATTGCTTATGCAGGGCATGGAGAAGACCCCGGCGGCACCCCAACCATAGAAGCCGCAGCGGCAACATCAGGGGGGTATTCGATCAAAACCGCAATTGATACGATGAGCAAAAATCCGGGCGGCTTTTTATATATCTGTCAATTTGAAACCTATGCGGCTAAATGGATTGAGAGCAAAGATAAAATCGATAAAATCGCCCTGGGACAGGTAAATCATCCGAACCTCGAATACGCTTACCTGTTTTCCTGTTATTCGCTGGATGATACCAGCCTCAGGGATTATCTGCTGAAAAGCGGCGGCACTTACTGGGGTTACAAAGGAAAACTGCCGGGTAACGCGACTTTGACAAAATCCATCAAACCTTAGGGGTGATCATGAAAAATATATTATGCCATAAAAGTTTATCTGTGAAGTTATTTTGTTTGCTTGCAGCATTTGTTGTACTCTTCTTGATCCCGGCCCAGGAAACAAGTGCAGAAACAACTCAGAAACCGGAAACTGTCGTCAAAAACAGTTTAATCGACGCCGGCATTGATGTAATCTCTGTTTCTGTTTCCGAAACCAATGTGGCCATCGGGTATCGACAATCTATTTCGGAGTTTACCGGCATCGATGGAATGCTGACGAAAATCGCAACCATTCTGGCAACGATATCTGATAAACTTTCCGGCAGCTATCAGGTAGAGATCCGTCAAACCTTTGATGATGGACAGATCATGGAGGTGATCGGCCAATCTGAAGATGGGCAGCCCTATCTTGA
>JAJRPH010000493.1 GCA_024280875.1 Deltaproteobacteria bacterium
ATCAGACTGAGAGCACCGGCGTGGATGTGTATACCCATGGTGAAATGCTCCCGGCAAATAGCTATCCGGCATTTAAAAAGTATGATCATTTTGTGGGAAACTACGGGAGTTCATGGTTTCATCAAAATACGGAATTCGAATCTTTCAATGGCCCCATCCTTATGACCACGAACTGTATTATCCCCATTAAAAAGGGGAATTACCAGGACAGAATTTTCACCACAGGTATGACCGGATATCCTGATGTGGTTCATATCCCGGATAGAGCTGAAGGCGGTGCAAAGGATTTTTCAAAGATTATCGAACTTGCAAAAACATGTGCTTCACCAACAGAGATTGAAACCGGTAAAATAGTCGCCGGCTTTGCGCACAACCAGGTTTTAGCTCTTGCCGACAAGGTGGTGGAAGCAGTTAAATCAGGGGCGATAAAACGTTTTGTGGTTATGGCCGGATGCGACGGACGTCATAAGACAAGAAACTATTTTACTGAAGTTGCTGAAAATCTGCCAAAAGATACTATAATCCTGACCGCAGGGTGCGCGAAATACCGCTACAACAAGCTTGATCTTGGTGATATAGGCGGAATTCCCAGAGTGCTTGACGCGGGCCAATGCAATGATTGCTATTCCCTTGTGGTCATCGCCCTGAAACTCAAAGAGGTGTTTGGCCTTGATGATATCAATGACCTGCCGATTTCCTATGACATCGCATGGTATGAGCAAAAGGCTGTGGCAGTTCTGCTGGCGTTGCTTCACCTGGGTGTTAAGGGCATTCGTTTGGGGCCGACATTGCCGGCGTTTCTTTCTCCGACAGTAATTAATGTCCTTGTGGAAAAATTTGATATCAAACCGATCGGAACAGTAGCGGAGGATATTGAGGCCATGATGGCCGGGAAATAGCACAACGGGGTAAACAGCAAGGAGGGCTTATGAAAACGTTCTGAGATATCGTTATCGGGATTGTCATCGGTGTAATTATCATTTTAGTGGCTGTCTGGATCTTGATAACCGAAGAAATAGTTTGATGGAATTGGGATTTTATGAATTAGGAGAACAAAAGGGATCGTCACCGAATTTTTTTAACCACCACTCTTGGGCAGAAAGATATTTTTCCACCTCATTTTTGTCAAATGAAAAGCTGTACCGGTTGCAGTAGTCGATTATAATTTTATGGGCCTGGATAATTTTATCCGTCATTTCACGACACGTTTTTTGATCTTCGCGGCATTTGTCCGGATGCCATTTGCGGATCAGCCGTCTGTAATTGTTCTTAATTTCCTGCATTGTCGCAGACTCGGCCAGATCCAGAATATCTCTGGCCCAGATAATTCTATCATATGTATGCTTCGGTTTCCCACCGGAATTTTTACTGCCCATGCCCAATGCTTTGTCTTATATTAAAATTTGTATTCGTATGGTGCCGGTTTTGCAAGCGGATCACCCAATATATTCATAGGTAATACGTATGCTATTGAAAAAGGAAGATGTATAGGGATGTCTGCCAATTTTCCTTTAAGGCGACGCATTTAGTATTCCGCAGCCTTGCAATTTATTTGTTTATTACGGTGTTTTTACACAATAATGACCTTGTCGACCGTTTCTTTGGCCTTATTAATTTTTTTTACCAGCTGGCGTTCCAGTTCATGGATATCCTGGTGAAGTCCCGGCGTTGTAAAGTAGATATGCTCAGTATCCAGAAACCCTTCTTCTTTTAAACGGGTTAACTCTAAGCGTAGCGTTCCGCAGGGCCGGTTCCGTGAGGATTTGTATTACCGCCTCAAGGTGTTTCCAATAAATATTTCCCCGTTGCGGGAAAGAAAAAAGGATATTCCAATTCTGATCAGTCATTTTATCAAATTGCAGAATAATAAAACAAGCAAGCGGATCACCGGTGTCTCCCACTCTGCAATGCAGATCCTGCTGGATTACAACTGGCCGGGCAATGTGCGTGAGCTGGAAAATGCCATTGAACATGCGTTTGTTTTGTGCGAAAAAGAACATATTGATATGTTCGATTTGCCGGTTGAAATCCGCCAGATGGAATACCTTATTAATCCTCCCAAATTAAATGCTTCAGGTGAAATAAAAGAAACGTTGCGAAAAAAAATGACCCGGGAATCTTTGCTTGAAATACTCGAGGACAGCAACTGGAACAAGGCCGAGGTGGCCAGGCGGGTGGGGGTCAGCAGGGCGGCGATCTGGAAATATATGAAAAAGTGGAATATCCCTACTGCTAAACCATAAAAAGCTTTTCATGGTGACGATTCACCACTATCTGAGATGAGTTACTTAACCGGCTTCACACTTTTTGAGTTCTGGTATATTTTGGCAAAAAAAAGGACATGGAAACGAATGCGGAAAAATAAAAAAATCCTGCGCCTGCTGATCCAATTGTCGATTTTTGGCCTCATTGGCGGATGGGCTTCCATCGGGTATACAGAAGAATCCTGTTTGTTCCGTGAATTCAAGACGTTTTCTTTTTATATGGAAAACGATATTTTTGCCGGTACGGATGGCCAATATACCAATGGATTCAAGCTGACCTGGACCCGGTACGGGCTGGAACAACTGCCTGAAGATGCATGGCTGCATCGATGGCTGTACCCTGTTGTTAAACGGCTGGGATTTGAAAAAAATTCAGAATCAGAAAAAGCGCTGACGTTTTCTGTGGGGCAGAATATGTATACGCCCAATGATATTGAAGAAACACAACTGATTCCGGATGATCGACCCTATGCCGGGATTCTGTACATGGAAATCGGCTTTCACCGGAAGTTTAGAAATCGAATGCATACGCTGGGGCTTTGTGCGGGAATTGTTGGTCCCCATTCCTATGCTGAGGCGCTTCAGTCAAAAGGGCATGCGTTACTGCAAAACAAAGAACCCAAGGGATGGGATCATCAGCTCAAGGATGAAATGGTCCTGTGCCTGATCTATGACTACAAGCGAAAGCTGTTTGCATCCAATATCAACGCCGGGGCCGGGGGGGATGTTATTGTGAATACCGGGGCCGGCGTTGGCAATATCAAGACGTTTTGTCATGCTGGTTTAATGATGCGGTGTGGATGGAATGTGCCGAATGACTGCGGAAATTTTCCCATTCAACCGGCCACTTGCTATAACTCGGAACTTAAACAATCCGTTTGTAGTACGCATCAAACAAAATATGGGGCCCATCTTTTTTTCTCTGTGGGCAGCCAGCTTGTGTTGCATGATATTTTTTTAGACGGCAATACCTTTCGGGACAGTC
>JAJRPH010000494.1 GCA_024280875.1 Deltaproteobacteria bacterium
AAAAGTCAGATTCCGATGGCAAAGAAAAAAGCTCCAAATTTGAGGCGCGCAAATCCTGAGTGATGATTTGTACTTAGCGTACCATGAAGAAACGAAAGATGAAGCGCAACAAAGAATTTGGACTTTTTACGAAGCCATCATAGTTAGGTCATAATAAATACCGGATTATGCGGTGGCCCGCTAATCCGGCCTACACTCTTTCACACTACAACTTTGTTACCCTACTTTACCAGAACAATTCGTAAATCCATCACATTAGTGCCGGTGGCGCCGGTCATCAGCAGGTCCCCGGTTTTTTGAAAAAAATGGTAACTGTCATTATTTTCCAGAAAAGTGACCGGATTCAGACCGGAATTAAGCGCTTTTATAATGGTATTGGAATCAACGATTGCTCCGGCAGCATCTGTCGGGCCGTCCGTTCCGTCCGTCCCCCCGCTTAAAATGACCATTTGATTTTCATTGATTATATCAAGCGCTGCCGTCAGTGCAAACTCCTGGTTTCTGCCGCCTTTGCCATTTCCCTTTAAAATAACCGTGGTTTCACCGCCGGATAAGACGCAGGCCGGGGGCTGAATCGGGTTTCCGGTTTTACGGATTTCTTTGGCAATGGCGGTATGCATATGGGCAGCTTCAAAGGTATCGCCTTCGATCATAGATGAGAGAATGAGTGTGTTGTATCCGAGTGATTTCGAAATTTTTGAAGCTGCCGTCAGCGCCTCGATATTACTTCCAATGATCCGATTAAACGTTTTATCAAATATCCGGTCATCGGGACCGGGCGTATCATTAATTTCCCCGTTAAGCCCTTTTTTGAAGTGTTCTATTACGGCTTCAGGCATAAGGTTGATAATATCATATTTGTAAATGACATCCATGCAGTCGCGGAATGTGCTGGAATCTCCCACAGTGGGGCCGGAAGCGATGACATCCAGCGGGTTGCCCACAACATCAGATATGATCAGGGTAATTAAGGTTGCCGGCCAGGTTTTTTCCGCCAGACGTCCTCCCTTGATCAGAGACATGTGCTTGCGCAGAGAGTTGATTTCATTTATGGATGCCCCGCAGGAAAGGAGTATGCGAATGGTTTTCTGTTTGTCTGAAAGCGTCAACGGAGGTGCAGGTAGTGGCAGCAGTGCGGAGCCGCCGCCGGAAATAAGACAGATGATTAAATCATCTTTTTTTGCCTGTTCCGCCAGGTGAAGGATTTGCAGCGCACATGTGCGGCCGTTTTTGTCGGGGACAGGGTGGCCGGCTTCAACAAGTTTAATTTTTTTCAGCGGGAACGTATGATTATACTTTACAGTAATGATCCCATCCGTAATTTTATCAGACAGTATCTCTTCAATGGCGGCGCCCATATTGGCGGACGCTTTTCCCGCCCCAATGACATAAGTATTGTTGTACCGGTTCAAATTAACGGAAAATTGATCGATATAAAGGATGCCTTCTTCCACTCGGCAATGATTTTTTACAGCGCTAAACGCATTAACAGCGCTTAAAGCGTTGTTAAATATAGTGGCGGCATCCTGCCGCATGGAGTCTAATTTTTTTTGATCTTTCGGCATGATATTTTTAGATTTCAGGCACGAAGAACCGCTTGATTCATTATTTTTTATTACCTTATTTTGATGTTTTGACATCCGGTGTTTTAGCTTCCGGTGTTTTGGCGTCTGGTGTTTTAGCAGCTGTTTTTTTAGGTTTGGGCTTTTTCTTTTTTAGACAGACTTTGTCTTTTCGCACAAACGCGCAGAGCTTCGGATTATAGTACTCTTTACAGTTTAACGGATTATATAATGGACATTCAGGATGTTTTTTTGACATGTATTATGATCCCCTTTATTAGCAAATTTTAAATTTTTATTTTATATATCATAAAATCCTTAATTTAACAAGTAACAACCGTATTTTTAATATCTTAAAATTTTGAATGAATTGGTCAAATCTTTTTGACAATTTTTATCCAGAATGTAATAAATGCCACGTTAAGTGACACAATTCAATAAAGCCTTATTTAGGGAGGCGATGGTTCAGGAGCTGACAGGTAATGAACTTATATGAGAACTTGAAAAACGAACTTTTAACAATCAATCAGAATGTCTCAAGGTTGCTGGGGCGGATTAATGCCATGCCTGAAACATCTCAGCATTCATTTCAGGGTTGGGAAAATATATGTCATAGTATCGAAAATCAGCTGGCCGAGGAATTAATCCGTGTTGCGGTGATCGGAACCATTAAATCCGGAAAATCTACATTAATTAATTCGCTGTTTGCCGGTGATTATCTTAAAAGAGGCGCGGGTGTTGTTACATCCATGGTAACAAGAGCCCGTCGGGGTGATCTGCTCAAGGCAAAGCTGTATTTTAAATCCTGGGATCAGGTAAATGCGGATATCCAACGATCCCTGGTATTATTTCCTTCATTGGAATGGCGGTCCCGCAAAGAACCGTTTGACATATGCAGAAAATCAGACCGCGAAGAACTGGAACAGGCCCTGGGATCTATAGAGTCCAAGCACCTTTTAAGTAATGATACTAGGAATCTGAACAGTTTGTACCTGTCATCTTATTTAAGAGGGTATGATCATGTGAAGGATTTTCTGGCATCAGGTGATTTAACCCGGGAATTCAAAGAAAAAGAATTTTCAGCCCATCGTGATTTTTCCGGAAACGAGGTGCTGGCCTTTTATTTAAAAGATATTTCCCTTGAAATCGATTCCGGAGAAATTGAAAATAATATCGAAATTGCCGACTGCCAGGGGAGCGATTCCCCGAATCCGCTGCACATGGCAATGATCCAGGACTATCTTCTTAAGGCAAACCTGTTAATCTATGTTATCAGCAGCCGGACCGGTATTCGTCAGGCGGATATTAATTTTTTGTCCATGATTAAAAAAATGGGCATTATTGATCATATTATTTTTGTGGTCAACTGTGATTTGTCCGAACATGAATCCTATGATGAACTCCAGATGCTTATCGGAAAAGTAAAAGAAGATCTTTCAATCATAAAAAATGATCCGGAAGTTTATACATATTCCGCATTGTTCAGCCTTTTTAATGCAAATCAGGGGAAATTGTCTTCCAAAGATTTCCAGCGGCTTACGCAGTGGAAGGGTGAGGAAAAGATTATTTCTTTTTCAGGGACACAGGAAAAAAAGTTTATCACGAATTTACGCGAAGTGGTGACGCATCAACGATATGCGCTGCTTTTACAAAATCATTTTGAGCGTTTGAAAATGATTGTATCCGGATTAAACCACTGGATCAGTGTAAACCAGGATATCCTGGCCAAAGGGACGGATGAGGCCTCCCGTGTACTGAAGAAAATCAAATCCCAGCAGAAAAAAACCAATCGTGTAAAATCAATGGTTAAAAGTACGCTGGAAGGCGCAGCGCAGCAGATTAAACGGGAAATAAGGTCAGATGTGGATCATTTTTTTGACAATCGGTCCGGTGAAGTGGTGCCCAGCCTGATGGAGTTTGTCAAAAGTTATAATATCCCTCTCCACCAGTATCAGGACAGTATTGTGAAGGATGGTTTTTCCAGCACGCTGTATCTGGTATTCCAGGATTTTAAACACGGCATCGATACCTATATGACGGAAAATATTAATCCGCAGATATTTAATTTTGTGAAAAACGAAGAAGACAAAATTAAAGAGTATTTTGAAACCATCACTGGTCCTTACGAGGTGATGGTGAATGACGCCTTGTCCGATTATAATGCTGCCATGGAGCGCCTGGGTCTGGGTGTGGCATCCGATTACCGTAAACCGGCTGCCGACATTGATCTGAAAACTTTAAAACAGATTAAAAAACTAGAATTCCCGCCGGCGGCGGCAACCATGAATTACAGTACCGCGATTAAAACGGAAGCCATTTTGCGGCTGGGGATGTATAACTTTATCAAGCAAATCAAACGGCTCATCCGGCAACCGGCAAAAGATAAAACTGTGAATTCGGTATCAGCGTTAAAAGATGCGATCAAACGAATGAAAAAAGAAACAGAAGGAGGCCTGGCTTTTCATTTTAAGGATTATAAGGAAAATCTTAAATTTCAGTATATTTTTCGCCTGGTGGATGCGGTTTCGGACAATATCTATGATATCATGATGGAACGGTTTCATGATTATACCCAGGATCTTTCCCAATTAACCGGTTCAATGGTTAAAAACCAGGTGGACAAAGACCAGTTGTCTCTTTCTCTACAGGAATCCGCATCAACAGTGGTTGAGATTTCCGGCAGAATAAAACAGTTCGGTGATTTGCTTAAAAAAACGGTGAATAAGGATTCGGATTAATCCGGATATCGTGATTTCCGGCATTATTCCGACTTTTTATGACCAGCGGACAAAAATCAGCCGGGATATTCTGGAAAGACTGCAAACGAATGATCGCTATAAAGATCTGTTGTTTGACACGACTATTCGCATCAATACAACCATCACCGCCAGTTCCGATAATGGCAAACCAGTTGTTTTTTATCGGA
>JAJRPH010000495.1 GCA_024280875.1 Deltaproteobacteria bacterium
AAAAAGTCCAAATTCTTTGTTGCGCTTCATCTTTCGTTTCTTCATGGTACGCTAAGTACAAATCATCACTCAGGATTTGCGCGCCTCAAATTTGGAGCTTTTTTCTTTGCCATCGGAATCTGACTTTTTACGAGTTTGTCATTCATCACTTGACACATCACTTAAATATTACATAAACTAACGAAATTCTATAAAAATTAATTAATTTAAAAATTATTTAAATATTGAGGTGAAACAAATGATTGAAGAAACCATCCAGGACGACATTAAAATCGTAACGTTTAAAAATGGAAAAACAAATCCGATCAACAAGGAAATGCTTTTGCAACTCAAGGAGATCATTGATGAAGTAAACGCCAACCCGACACCCAAAGGTCTTATTCTAACCGGTGATGGCCGGTTCTTTTCCAGCGGGTTTGATCTCCCGATTTTTATCAATTTTAAAGACCAGAAAGAAGCCAATGATTTTTTTGATATGGAAGAAGAGGTGCTGCTTGCTCTTTTTACCTGCGAAAAACCGGTCGTGTCCGCAATTAACGGCCATTGCGCTGCCGGTGGCCTGATTTATTCCATGGCTGCGGATTACCGGATCGTCAAAGATCATCCGAAAATCAAAATCGGCATGTCGGAAATCAAAATCGGCCTGCCTCTGACGATCGCACAGGATGAAGTCATGCGATTTGGTTTTGACAGCAACCGAAAATTCAGGGATGTCATGTTTTTTGGTGAAATGATGGACGTCTACAAGGCAAAGGAATTGAAAATCGTTGATGAGGTGGTTGCTGAAGAAGAATTGATCAATCGTGCGAAGCAGATTGTTTCCGCATGGATAGACACACCCAACCGCCCGTTTACACGAATTAAAAAATTGATGAGATTGGATACGGCAAAACGTATTGCCATGAAGCTCAAAGAGGAAAACTGGCATGAAGGGCTGAATTGTTTTTTCAAAGAGGATGTCCGCCAGACCCTTGAGTTTGTCCAGGCCAGCATGGCATAAAATCAACCGGGCGGTATAGAATTATGCGCAATAAAATCATTTACGATATATTGCCGCTGATTGAAAAACCGAGCCGGTATCTGGGCAATGAGAAAAATTCTGTTATAAAAGACAGAAAAAGTATCAGGCTTCACATAGCCCTTGCATTTCCCGATTTGTATGAAATCGGGATGTCGCATTTTGGATTGCAGATTCTGTATCACATTTTAAATGAACAGGATCAAGTCGCTGCAGAACGCGTCTATGCGCCCGGGTCGGATTTAGCGGAACAAATGAACTCGGCAGGAATTTTGTTGAGTTCTCTGGAAACCGGCACGCCTTTATCCGGTTTTGACATCATCGGGTTTTCTCTCCTGTATGAGATGAACTATACCAATGTATTGATGATGCTGGATCTTGCCGGGATTCCCTTTTATGCATCCGGCCGCGATGATTCCCATCCGGTTATTATCGCCGGCGGACCGTGCACGGTAAATCCGGAACCAGTGGCTGATTTTTTTGATGCCATGGTGATCGGAGACGGGGAAACCGTGATTGTGGAAATGGCCCGGACCTGGATGGCGTGGAAAGATGGCCGGGATCGCGATAAAAATAGCCTGTTACGGGAGTGGTCACAAATTGAGGGTGTGTATGTGCCTTCTTTTTTTCAGCCGCTCTATGACGGACCTAATTTTAAAGAAGTCCGGCCAAAGCTTGAAGGATACCGGCGGGTACGCCGGGCGATTGTAGCGGATCTTGATAAAGCAACATTTCCGGATGCTCCGGTGGTCCCTTACGGCCGTCCCGTTCATGATCGGCTTCGTCTTGAGGTTGCCCGCGGTTGCACCCGGGGATGCCGGTTCTGTCAGGCCGGAATGATTTACCGGCCGGTGCGGGAACGGTCCGTGGAAAACCTGATGGCTTTGACGGAAAAATCGATTGCCGCCACCGGGTATGACGATATTTCCCTGCTTTCCCTGAGTACCGGCGATTATGGCAGCCTGTCAACGCTGATGCAGGGGCTGTTTCATTGTTATTCGTCTGAAAACATCGCACTTTCTTTTCCCTCATTTCGCGCGGGTACCCTTTCTCCTGAAATCATGAGCCTGGTGAAGCAGATTCGTAAAACCGGGTTTACCATCGCCCCGGAAGCCGGGAGTGAGCGTCTGCGGGCGGTGATAAATAAAAATATCTCTGAGCAGGAAATTTTTGATACTGTTTCCAGTGCGTTTGAACTGGGGTGGAAGCTGATCAAATTTTATTTTATGATCGGTCTTCCAACGGAAACAGATGAGGATCGTTATGCTATTGTGGATCTGGTTAAGCGAATCCGTCAAAAATTAAAATCCGAGGGCCGCCGGCCGAATATCAATGTCAGCATCGGCACGTTTATTCCTAAACCGCATGTTCCCTTTCAGTGGTCGCCGCAGATTTCTATGGAAGAATCCAAAGAAATTATTTTTGATCTGAAACGGCAGTTGAAGATGCCGGGAGTTGAAGTCAAATGGCAGAAGCCGGAGCTGAGTTTTTTGGAAGGCCTCTGGGCCAGGGGCGACAGGCGCCTGAGCAGGCTGCTGGAAATCGCCTACCGCAAAGGGTGCTGCTTTGACGGCTGGTCGGAGCGGTTTGATTATCCGTTGTGGGAAGCAGCTCTCAATGAGGCCGGGATTGATATTAATTATTATACGACCCGAGTCCGGTCAGCCGATGAACCGTTGCCATGGGATCACATTGATACTGGCGTATCCAAAGAATTTTTAATTTCCGAATATGAAAACGCACTGACGGGAACACCCTTGCCAGACTGCCGTTTTGGTGAATGTCAGGACTGCGGGGTCTGTGATTTTGACAAAATTATGCCGGTTTACTATGCGCCTGATCAAACATTGGATAATACATCCGCTTTTTTTTCAGGAAAAGGCACCAGACATCCTCTTCCAAGCCATGAAGTGCGGTTTGAAATTTTTTATTCCAAAACCGGCGCTGCAAAGTTTTTCGGTCACCTTGAAATGGTCAATATCTTTTCACGGGCCATCCGGAGATCCGGCATGAAAATCAAGTTTACCCAAGGGTTTCATCCCAAACCGAAAATGTCTTTCCACAACCCGTTGTCGGTGGGGATGGAAAGCGAAGAAGAATCCTTTTATATTACGCTTAGGGAATTCGCAGACTGCGAAGAAACAGTTTCATCAATGAACATTCAGCTGCCGGAAGGACTCTTAGTTACCGGCTGCCTGAAGATCCCTGACAATAGACGGCCGAAATTGTCGGAAACGGCTGATTACAGGGTAACTGTCTCAGAAGAAGAATTTGAGAATCAAAAAATAACGGCATTTCATGATGCTTCCGAATGGGTTGTGGTTCGGACAACCAAAAAGGGGCGTAAAAAGCAGATTGACTTAAAAGAGATCGTGTTGAATCTGAAACGTTTGAGTCCGGTAAAACTGAAAATGCGGTTAAAGATGGTGGAAGGCATGTCAGTCCGGCCTGTAGACGTGATTCAATCGGTTTTTCAGTTTTCAGATAAAACGATTCTTTGCGCAGAATTTATAAAAGAAAAACAAAAAGAGACGCCGGTATGTTGACGGAAGTTATATCCGGTGATTAACATATATTAAAGTTGATTAAGAAAAAACAACATAGAGGTTATTTTTTATGTATAAAGAACTAGTCGTCAATGCGATTGGCCCGGAAATCCGGGTTGCGCTGTTAGAAGACGATTCCCTTGTTGAGTTGTATGTGGATCGCAGCGATGAAACAAATATTTCGGGTAATATATATAAAGGACGCGTTCAACGGGTACTCCCGGGAATGCAGGCGGCATTTGTAAATATCGGCTTGAACCAGGCGGCATTTATTTATGTGGATGACGTGATCGACGGGAAGACAAACGGCTATCTGGAGCATGTTTATCTGTCCAATAAGGAAGAAGAGGAGGATGTCAGTCTGCAGCCGGAAGAAGTTGTCTGTGAAAAAGATATTTCAAAACCCAAAAGCAAAAGCTCTATTGAAACACTTCTTTCGGACGGACAGGATGTGCTGGTGCAGGTTGCCCGTTCGCCGATCGGGAGCAAAGGCGCTCGTCTGACATCCTATATATCAATTCCAGGGCGTTTTCTGGTCTTGATGCCCACCGTTGACCATATCGGAATTTCCCGAAGAATCACGGATGAAGAGGAACGGTTGCGCTTAAAAGACCTGATGCTTTCCCTGAGGACCCAGAGCTTTGGTTTTATTGTACGCACGGCAGGCGAAGGGCTGACCGAGGAAAAAATACTTAAGGAAATGGAATTTCTGGTCAACCTGTGGTCTGATATTCAGAAAACTTTCCGTACTGCTTCCTCGCCGGCGTTATTGCATCAGGAATTGACGGTGACTTTGCGGAGTGTACGGGATTTGTTGACCCATGATGCGGATAAAGTGACCATTGATTCTCCGGCGGTGCATAAATCCGTGCTGGCGTTTATAGAAAAATTTATGCCCAGGCTCAAGGAGTCTGTGACGTTGTATGAAGGCCCTGAGCCCATTTTTGATGCCTACACCCTGGAGGGCGATATTGGTCGAGCCCTGAAAAAGAAGGTGTGGTTGAAATGCGGTGGTTATATAATTATTGAAATGACCGAAGCCTTGGTCGTTATCGATGTCAACACCGGCCGCTATGTCGGCAAGCACAACTTTGAAGAAACGATATTAAAAACAAATCTTGAAGCCGTCAAGGAAATTGCCTATCAGATAAGGCTCAGGAACCTGGGGGGGATTGTTATCATCGATTTTATTGATATGGAAAGAAAATCAAACCAGGAAAAGGTTTATAATTTATTACTTGAAGCATTGAAAAAGGACAAGGCCAAAACAAATGTACTGCCGATATCGGACCTGGGGCTGATTCAAATGACCCGTAAGCGGGTGGTCAAATCGTTAAATCGCATGCTGTGCGAGCCCTGTTTTTATTGTGATGGCGAAGGGATGC
>JAJRPH010000496.1 GCA_024280875.1 Deltaproteobacteria bacterium
ATGGTCGCGGATATACGAGTGATAACGGTCCTGGCAAAGGCATCCAGGGAGCATATGGGGCTGGTGGTGCCGGTCATGGTGGAAACGGCGGCAATGGTTCAAGTTCAGGCGCAAGCGGCGGACCATCATATGATTCAATCACCGATCCATCCCAGATAGGAAGTGGTGGCGCGCAATCAACCTACAGTACGAATAGATTGGGCGGCAAGGGAGGCGGGGGCATAAAGCTGAAGGTTAACGGTATATTGACCAATGACGGCGTCATCAGCGCTAATGGAAATACAAGCGCCTCGGATTCGAACTATGGCACCAGCGGTGGTGGCGGAGCCGGTGGTTTTATCAATATTACAGCAGGCGAATTGGCCGGTACGGGAACGATCACGGCAAATGGAGGCAATGCAGGAATTACGACCAGAGGCGGCGGCGGCGCGGGCGGTCGGATCGCCATCTATTATACCGACACACATCCGGCGACGACATATGATATCGCTAATATTACAGTGACAGGCGGCATAGGCAAGAACAACGGCCAGAACGGGACGCTTTACATCCCCGTGGTCGGCAACCCAATCATTACAACCCTTAATGGAATGGATTTTACAACCGATACAGCTGCTATGACCCTCGAAGGAACTTGTCTGTCAGATGCGGATCTGATTTTAATTAACGGCTCCTCAACCGGCGTTAATCATAGTTCGGGCAGCCTCTCATGGAGCTATCCTTTGATCCTGCAAGAGGGTGTAAATACATTCGAAGTTGTTGCTCAAAATGCTTCAACAAGTCAAAGCGGGACCGTTTCAATTATAATTATTTTAGATACAACCCCTGCTGGTGCTCCTGCTATCACTACAAATACCGGCGGAGATTTTACGGTCCAAAATTCACATGTTGTTCTCCAGGGCACCTGTACCCAGGATGCAATACAGATTCTGGTGAACGGCTCATCCGATGGAGTTACGTTCACGCCCGGTTCTACAAACTGGACATATGAAGGTGAGCTGGCAATTGGTGAAAATCAATTTTCTGTCACTGCAATTGACGCCGCCTCAAGTCAAAGTCCGGCAGATACAATAACGGTTACTTTTGAAAATACGCTTCCGGACCAACCACAAAATCAATTTCCGGAAGAGGGGGACTTCTTCGGTAATATCGCAACCAACGCTTATGGCAAGCGATTTTTTTGATATTGACTCAGATACTCAGATATCATCTCAATGGCAGATCAGGGAAGCATCGGGCACTTATTCAGATCCCATATATAATACTGGAGAGGATTCTTCAAATTTAAACCAGATATTAATCCCTGAAGAAACACTCGATTGGTTAACAACATATTATTGGCGTGTACGCTATCGCGACAGCCGGGGAAGTTGGAGCCAGTATTCCAATGAGACTTCTTTTACCACGGTTGCCGATAACATACCGCCTGAAGATATTTCTAACCTTGGTGTCGGTCAGCGCTTCATGACGAGCATAGAGTTGACCTGGGATCATTCAGCCGACAGCGCCGGAGATTTGAACAATTACATTATTTATGTAATTGACCCGGCTCAAACCATCCCGGTGGATGCTGTAGTCAGTTCTCATATAATTTCAGGCCTGACATCCGGCACAACCTATGAATTCAGAGTCACCGCTTCAGACAGCACTGGCAATGAAAGTGCCGGTATACAGATCTCTATATCCACATTGTCTGAAAATCCGGGCAATGTGATCGGTGAACTGGAAATCATTGATGATTTAGACGATAATGAGCAGACCGTCTATTTTGACCACAGTTATCAAAATCCGGTGGTTATCGCCCAGCCACCGTCATATAATGGCGGTGATGTATGTGTTGTGAGTATTATCGATGTGCAGGCGGATCGGTTTACCCTCAAGATTCAGGAAATGCCAGGGACTTCAGATGGCGGTATCCACTTAAACGAAACCGTCAGCTATCTTGTCCTTGAATCCGGCGACTGGCAAATGCCCGACGGCGGTCTGTTAAAGGTTGGAACTATTGATACGGATGTGACGGTCGGATTTCGTTTCAACACCACGGAATTTTTAAATGTCAATTTTAATGCGCCTGCTTTTGAATTTTCGCCCGTCCTCCTGACACAGGTTCAGACTGATAATGATTCACATTGGGTTAAAACCCGTGAATCAAATGTAGCAAGCACAGGTTTTGGAGTGGCCCTGGAAGAAGATGAATACCAGACAACATTCCATGGCGCCCCAGAAACTATTGGCTGGGTAGCTGTTGATACGGGGATCGGTATTTGGAACGGCTTTCCTTATGTTTCTTCAAAAACAGACAATTCCGTTACCGATGCCTGGCATACGATTTCATTTAGCGGGTTCAGCGAAGTCCCAAGCTTTTTAGCGGCACTGATGACTTATAACGGATCTAACAACATTGCTCTGCGCCACCAAAATATCAATAATAGCAGTGCCCAGATTAAAATTGAAGAAGATACCACTTATGACTCAGATACCGGTCATGACCCTGAAGTTGTCGGCTACCTGGCTATTGAGGGCTGCGGTCATTTAACCGCCCAGCCGTATGCCGACACGAACCCACCGATCATTATCGCCAGTGAACCGCAGGAGGGGGCGTCACTCCAGGCAATCACTCAGGTGGCGGTTGAATTATTTGACCAGACCGAAGTGGATGATCAGTCTGTGTTGGATACTTTTGTGATAAAAGATAGTAACGACATTTCTATTCCAGGGGATGTAACGGTTCTTGAAAACACATTTACATTCATCCCGGCTGTGTCCCTGACCGACGAAACCTATACCGTCACCTTTACGGCGGCCGATATTCCCGGCAATACAACCGTCTATACACTGACCTTTAAAGTGGATGCGACCCCACCAATTCCGCCGACAATTACCGGTGGTATCGTCTACAGCGGAGCTATTGCTGTCCAACCTGTTGTAAACCTGGCGGCAAGTTCGACGGTGACGCTTACCGGCACCCGCGAAGATGATACTGCGGTCTGGATTAATGATGTTGAAAAAGTCACCACCGGAATCGGGGACTGGTCAATAAATCTCAGCCTGAGCCAAGGGCCAAACACCCTGACGATTTATCTAAAAGACTTGTCTGCAAATACGAGTGATCCGGTTGCTGTTGACATCATTGCAGATAGCGTGGCTCCGGTTACAGACGCAACAACACCGGCTAACAATGTTTTTTTAAATGCGCCTCCTACAAGCTTTATCCAGAATTTTACTGAAAACACCAGCGGTCTTAATTTGGAAAACACCATCAAAACCATCCGAAACGCAGATAATGAGGATATGGCTGGTTCCTGGGAGGTCGTGGGCGATAATCAACTGGTATTTATGCCCAATGCTACCTTTGAGGATTCAACTTATACAGTAAATATCCAGCTTCAAGACAATGCCGGACACCAAAGCAGTGCGCAAGTTTATCTTTTTACCGTGGATACGCATGCCCCATCGGCACCTGTGATTGACCCGGTGACGTCGCCGGTCCATAATGAGACCCAGGGCATCACCGGTTCAAAAGAAGCCTATGCCGCCATCCTCCTTGATGGCACCGAAGTTGTTGGTCATACTGCCGAAACCACTTGGCATCATACGGTCACGCTTTCCAGCGGACTCAATACGTTTGTATTTTCCGCCATGGATCGTGCAGGTAATCAAAGCATCGGGGCGAGTGCTGAAATCGATTATGATGATATTCCCCCCCAGAAGGTAAATACGCTTGTTGCCATCGGTGCCGGCGATGGCACATCCGTAAAGCTGGAGTGGTTGGGATACAATGAAGCCTTGCACGGAGATATAGATTATTACCGGATTTATCTATGTACGAATTCATTTGACACAGTCAGCGGCCTTGAAGTGAATGCAACCGTTGATGTCGGCGTCTTAACTTACACAGTAACAGGGCTTACCAGAGGAACGCCGTATTGGTTTGCAGTGGTTGCTGTTGATGATGCAGGAAACAGCGATCCATCGGTGGCCGAGATTACGGTTCAAGCTGTTCCCACAGACGTTGAACCTCCGGCAGATGTCACGAACCTGACGGTAGAATCTTTTGCAGACAGTCTGGTGTTTTTCTGGACCCATTCAACATCCACTGATTTTAATGGATATAATATCTATTTTAACGGTTCAAGCCAGGCCATTTTGGTCCCTGCGACACAGAGTTCATATGAAGCATCCGGCCTTGCGCCGGCATCCGCATATTCGTTTAAAATCACGGCCATTGACAGCGAAACACCGGCCAATGAAAGTGCCGGCAAAACCACAACAGGAGCGACACTACTTGCAAACCCGAACCTGCATAACCCCGACCCATTTGACGGATACGTCAAACTTTCATGGGATTCTTCAACGCCAACCGGTCTCGTGGATCATTACAAAATTTATTACAGCACGATCGATTTTACCGATGTTACAAATATGTCTGCTAAAAGGACCATCACGGGCACTGCGGTGACTATTTCCGGGCTTGCCAACGGAATTCAGTATTATTTCGCCGTGACTGCAGTAAATATATCAAACGGTGAAAACCAGACGGTTATTTCAAAACCCATCATACCGGTGGCCGATACCCAGGGGCCCATTATCAGCAGTCTCGAGTTTGACGGCAATCCGATTTCAGGCGATCTGACAATAAGCAAATCCGGTACGATTTCTCTGAATGCATCGGACGTTGCCAATGTCAGCCGGGTGGAATTTAAACTGGACGGCGTTTTGGTGCGCACGGATTTCAGCAGTCCATATACCTGCAACCTGGATGCATTTTCCCTTGCCGACGGAACGCATACCCTGATCATCACTGCGTATGATTCGCTAAACAATAAAACAGAAAACCAGTTAACATTTACCGTTGATTTGGCTGTGCCGCCTGCACCGGTGATTAATCAACCCGCTGCTCTTACCAATCAGACTGAAATCACTTTAAGCGGTGAAACACAGAAAAATGTTGTAGTTTCTTTTTACAAGAAAGATGCAACCTCGGGACAAGATATAGCGCTTAACATAACAGTAAACGCGGATTCATCAGGAACTTTCAGTGCGACTATTGCCCTGGAAGACGGTGCAAATATTATCAAAGCGACCGCTGCAAACCGTGCCGGTGAGAGTGCTTTCAGCAATACGGTGACCATCACGTTGGACAAAACTGTCCCCCAGAGTCCCACGCATCTGTCCGCAACACCCAAAGAGAACGGTCAGGTCCGCTTGTCCTGGCAGAAGCCTTTGGATTTAAATATTACCGGGTATAATATTTATCGCTCGTCAAATTCTTTTGATAACATTGCCAATGCCGGAAAACTCAATACAGCGCTAATCTCTTCAACAGCCTATACAGACCTGCCTGCATCAGACAATACCTGGTATTATCGTGTAACTACAGTTAATACCCCTGGAAATGAAAGTGACCTTTCCGAAGAGACACTTGCCGTATCCGACAGCATTGCACCGGTGGCAACAAGTATTACATACGCTCCCCAGGGCAATGTGGACCCGGCAACCGGTGCTACAGCATCGGGCCGAGTGGATGTGATTGTGACAGTCAGCGAATCCCTGATGGCAACGCCATTTTTAAGCATTACTCCGGAAGCCGGAAGCCCCATGTCTGTTGAAGTTTATAGAGATCCGGACTTGGATACACAATATTTCGGTTCATTTATAATCACGGAGTCAACACCCACCGGTAGTGCGTGGGCGGTCTTTTCCGCAAGAGATATGGCGGGTAACCGCGGGACACGGATTAATCAGGGCGAATCCATTCTGATAGACACCGATGGCCCTGCAATCACCCGGATCGCAATCAGTCCCAATGCGCCGGTTAAAAACGATGAACAGAATCCGGTGACCATCACAGCGACTTTTGGCTTCAACGAAGAAATAAAGTCCGGAGAAATCCCTGATATCAACTGGCTGCTTTCTGGTGCCAACCGCACGGAATGTTCCATTGATTCTTTGACACAAATAGCAGAGCAGTCAGGTGATGCTCAGACATGGCAGGGTGACATTGTCCTGCCATCTGATGCCGGCCTTTCAGATGCGGAAACCCTGTCGTTTGTTTATAGCGGGTCAGACGATCTGGACAACATTTCTAACAGCATTGTCTGCAACAACGCATTTCAGATCTACCATGGAGACTTGCCGCCCCTTGATTCCCCCACCGGTTTGACCGGAACGTCTTTTCCCGGAGGAAAAATTACTCTGGCCTGGAATGAAGTAGCGGATGCTGACGGATACCAGCTCTTCCGTCAGGCACCGGCAGAAACAGAACTGACAGCCTATGGCAATCCCATTGAATCGGCAGTTTTAGAATTTATAGACCAACCAGCGGTGGAGGGGCTCTATCTTTACGGTGTGGCCAGTATTCGCCAAGAAAATGGTGAAACAGCGGTCAGCGGAACCGGTGAAACCATCACGGTTCAATCAGATGCAACCGCACCGCCGGCACCGGAAAACCTGGCCCTTGACCTTGCGTCTAACGGCGTCCATGCCGTATGGCAGGATGTTTCCGGCGGTTATACGGAACCAAATACCTTTTCATTATACCGGTTTACCGATGAAACCATCACATCCATTTCTGAAATGACTCTGGTGGCTGAAAAGATTGCTTACATTTCCTCAGACCATGAGGCGCTGGACCCGAATCCGTCATCTTCGGATCATTATTATGCAGTTGCAGCCGTTGATGAAGCAGGAAATATTTCTGTGCCTTCTGCCCACGTGTACCTGAATTTTGGGCTGTTGCCGGTTGCTGATCTCGCTGTTGAGCAGGTCGATGACAGTATGCCAATAGTTACATGGACCCACCCTGATGCCAATGGCAGCATCGATGGATACGACATATATTATGGGTTTGGCACGACAGGTAATGTAAAATTCAATTCCGGTCTGATCACCGGCACCACATACACAGACACCGGTTATGCAGCTGATGAACGGGTGTACACCATCGTGGCGGTGGATAATAACGGAGAAGAAAGCATAGCCCGAAGCATCATGCTGCCGAAGATGAGCATTCAATTATCAGAAGATGCTTCTGTCAAACGCGGTATCATGAACCGTCTGTCATATGATGTGACCAATAACTCAAGTTTCCCGGTTAACAATATTCAGCTCTACGTCCGGGTGGACACTTACGATCATATATCCGAAACGTTCAATCTGGCTGCCACTGAAACCCGCACCATTAATGTTGTTGTGGGTGGATACACTGATCTGCCGGATATCGCTGACCTGGTCACAAACCTTGAAATTTCTCCCAATTCAGGGGAAAGTGTTCAGATCATCCGTTCCGGTGAAATCGAAGTCGGCGAAGGCGCCCTCAGCCTTCAGCTTTTAAACGATGAATTTATCTGCGGCGGTTTCGGTTCAGTCCGGTTTGTTCTGGAAAATACCTGTGCCGAAGAAATTGAAATTATCACTGCTAAAAATGACGGTGCAAAAGCATCTGTAGATATTACCTGGTACCTGCTGGATGAAGATGAAAACATCATTTATGCACAATCGTTTAAGCAGGCATTCGGCGAAAATGTCCTTACTCTTTCAAACGGGAATACGGTTGCGCGCATTTCTGCGGGTGAAATGTTTACTTCTGACGCCATGAATCTTGAGATACCGGCTGGCGCACCGGATAATCTGACGATTATGCTTTCAGTGTCAAATATTTACCATGCCCATGGAAAAGACGATGAAGTGAAAATGCAGGGAATGCTCAGCCGTCGGGCTGTCCCTTTGACGGATACGTCTTATTTAGGAGAAATAGTTTCTGTCTTGCCGGAAATATCAACCGGCGATCAGGATATTGTGATAACGGGCCGGGCAATTGATCGTCTGAGCGGCGAACCTTTGGGAAGTGTAGAGTTAGACCTGATCATAACCGTCAAAGGATTTGAACGCAGTATTACCGTCTTTACCGATGAAACAGGTACTTTTTCTTATGGTTTTAAGCCCCAGGCCAATGAATCCGGTCAGTATTCGGTGTGCGCGGTGCATCCGGACAGAACTGACCGGCCGGTACAGGGACAGTTCGTCATTACACGGGTAAGTCTTCAGTATACGGATATTAGCCTGAATATCCCGTGGAACTATGAGTATTCTTACAGTTTTAAAGTGACAACCGGCCCAGGGACGGATGTGACCAATCTGCAGATCGTCTACGAAGCATCTGATCAGGCGGGCGGCATTATTCCCCAGGGGATTCATGTCTCTTCAGGAGCCCCGGTATCCATTAACGGAGATGAATCCGTTGACCTGTCATTTACTGTATGGGCAGACAACCAGGCAAATCAGGATGAATCGTTTGTTTTAAAAGTCATCAGTGATGAAAATCCCGACGGCTGGGGAACCATGCCGGTGAATATGCATTTTTCCGAAGCTAGGCCGGCGCTTTATTTCTCGCCCGATCATATTGAGACCGGTATGGCTCTTGGTGATACAATCAGTGAGACTATTGTTGTTGAAAACAAGGGGGTTGCTGCCATGCAGGATGTGTCCCTGGAACTGGTAAATCCGGATGGCTCTACAGCGGTATTTATGAATTCTGACGGTACGCCGGCACCTTCATCAATATATCTGGCAACGCCTTCTGATCTGGGCGTGATTGATATTGGTGAAACCAAAGAAGTCAGCATCGTGTTTGCTTGCCCGAAAACAGCGATTGAAGGTAATTTTTCGTATTATCTGCGTGTCACCAGTTCCAATTATCATACCGTGGATATTAACCTGTTCGCCGCAGTAACCCAGTCCGGTACAGGCAATGCCCTGTTTAAAGTCGCAGACATTTATACCGGGATCCTGGACGAATATGGCGATGCCATTCAGGGCGTCAACACAGCCAAGGTTTACATTCAGAATGAAGTGGTCCTGTCTGAGGATTTTGAAATCTATACGGACAAAATGGGCGAGGCGGTTTTCCAGAACCTGCCTGCAGGACGTTATAAATACCGTGTCCGGGCAGACAATCATCAGGAAAAAATCGGACGGATATGGATCAAGCCTGGCATCACGATTTCTGAAAATGTTTTTATCGACTACAATTTGGTTACTGTGGATTGGGAGGTTACGGAAACAACGATTCAGGACCGGTATGATATAGTTCTGCATGCCACCTATGAAACCCATGTGCCGGCCCCGGTTGTGGTTATCGAGCCCACATCAGTGTCCCTTAATTACATGAAGACCGGGGATGTTTTAAACGGTGAATTTACGATGACTAATTACGGTCTGGTGCGGGCGGATGATCTTCAATTGTCCCTGCCGACAGGTGATTCAAATTTCAAATATGAATTTTTAGCAAACATACCACCCAGTATCGATGCCATGGAGCGCTTCACGGTTTCGTATCGCATTACCTGCCTGGCGTCGTTTGGCCAGGAAGACGAGGGAGGTGCCACAGGCGGCGGGTGCAGTTCCTATTCAAAAAGCGCCATTGCGAGCTATTCATATACATGTGCAAACGGCAATGAATCATCCGGATCCGCCAGTTGCTATTTTACGGCATCATCCGGCAGTTGTGGTGGTGTCGGTGTCGGTGGTTCTTCTTCCGGCGAAGGCAGCAGCAGTTCCGGCGGTGGCAGCAGTTCCGGCGGCGGTGGCAGCGGATACTCCAGTATCGGCGGAACCAAATGTGAACCTGATCCCTGCCCGGGTAAAAAAGGTTATAAACCTAAACCCGAAAACGAACCTCCTCCTGAGGAGCCAAATCCTTTTGATTTTAACCCGGAAGATTCTCCATGCCCGCTTCCGGATTCATATAGAAACCAGACCCAGGAAACCTATTCGCATGTGGACCTTTTAACTCGGCAGTATATGACCGATGCTGAGGATATGACTGTAAAGGTGCCGGGTGGAAAAATTGAAGTCAAACGGACATATCATAATAATGCATGGTACAGGAATCATTTGGATGTAATACATTATGAATATTCAGTTGGAGATTCAGACGATAGCCCTGTTGTTGAGGAAATCAACACCAAACAGATCAACCATAACGGTCAGATTTTTGAACAGTCGGAAAATGATACGGAATTATATCTGTACAATGATTTTAAGATTTCCGTGCTTGAAAGAAATGAGGACGGGGAACCGTCGATTTTAAAATGGCGGGATTTTTACGGCAACTGGCGCAGATATGAAAATATAAAAAATCTTCAGGTTGGAGATACAGTGATCTGGTGTTCCCAGATGACTTCCTGGGGAAAGTGGAACGTAACCATTGGAAATGTTTTGTTCGATAATGAAGGTGAGGTCAACGGTATAACGGATAAATACGGCACTCAGGTGTTGTGGTATGGTTCAGTCTGGGTAAAGGATGCCCAAGGTCGTGAGGTGATATATGACGAATGTGAAAATACAAACGATTTAGACTCAAGTGTTACGGACGTATTCGGCAATGTGACGACATACTCTTATCAACTCCTGGCGGATGAGAAGGTGTTAAATAAAATAGAACACTACGACGGTCGTGAAGTCCGGGTTAAATATAATCAGGATGCCGAAGTTGTCAGCGTTTGTGATGGCAGCAGTAACTGCTTCACCTTTTCTTATGATTATGATGCCTCTTCACAGAGTTTTTACATATTAACTATTACGCCCTCCAAACTGGAGAAAATAGTTCAAATCCAAAAGCAAAAAGATGACAAAGATCGCTTTTGTTGCAGGACAATCGGTACTTATCTTTACGAAAAACCCGAATTTTTAATTGCACCTGATGAACGAACGGAATATGTCACGGATAGAAACGGCATTACCACTGCGAAATATTATGATGAATGGAATATGGCCACAAAAATTGAATATCCGGACGAAAATACAAAGGAAATTGAATATAATAACACCTTTCACAAACCTGTCAGGAAAACCGATGAACGGGGGGTTGTCACGGAGTATGAATATGACGATAATGCTCTTCTAACCCGAAAGGTAGAAGCAGCAGGAACGGCGGAAGAAAGGGAAACCAACTACACCTATGATGTTGACGGAAATCTCCTGACTCTCACCCGAGGTGCATCTGTCGTCACCATGATTTATGATTCTGTCGGCAACATGACGTCTATCAACGACCAGGAAGGTAATGTCACCCTGTTTACCGAATATGATGTCATGGGCAATGTACTCTCAAAAACCGATCCCAACGGCAAAATATGGACCTATACGTACGATGCAGCCGGCAATATGACATCTGTCACCGATCCCCTGGATCACACCACCGCATTTGAATATGACGGATGGGGCAACCGGACCCGGTCCGTGGATGCAAACGGGCTGGAAACGCGTTACGAATATGACGGTCATGACAATCTGGTAAGGAAAACGGTGGTTATTGATCCGGACAACCTGGAAAACAACCTTGTCACCCAATATGAATATTCCAAAGACAACAAAATGACCCGGCTGGTGGATCCATCGGGTAATGAAATGAATTATTCATATGACACCGAAGGACGTCTGATCCGGATCACGGACGGAAATGGTAATTTAATTGATATTGATTATGACGGCGGCACAGCCGGGTGTCAATCATGTTCCGGCGGCAGCAAAAACCAGCCGGGAAGCATATCGTTTCCTTCATTTACAAAAGAATTTACCTATGACAAACGGGGCAGAAAAACAGCGGAAACAGACGTTCTGGATGAAAACAATATCTATGAAACCGGGTTTAAGTATGACGCGGCAGGAAATCTGACTGAAAAGACCGACAAAGAGGGCAGGACCACCTATTATATATATGACGACCTGGAACGCCTGGTAAAGGTCCTTGATCCTGTTAATGGCGAAACATCCTATGTCTATGACAGCCGGGACAATTTAATCGCATTAACCGACGCCGAGGGCCAAACCACAACCATTGTTTATGATGACAATAACCGTCTGGTCAAGGAAACCCGGCCCATGGGTCAAGAGACAAATTATGCCTATGACAAGGCCGGCAATCTGGTGGAAAAAATCGACGCCAAAAACCAGAAAACAGAATACGTGTATGATGACGCCAACAGGCTGGTCACCATTTTTTATTATGCGGATTCTGCTGACACTACGGCGCAAAAGACCGTGTCCTTCACCTATGATGCAACAGGAAATCTCACCGGATATGATGACGGGCAAACGTCCGCCACATATGCCTATGATGCAATATATCAGAAAACAGGCGAAACCGTTAATTTTGGCACATTTTCAAAAACAAATGCCTATGCGTATTATAAAAACGGTCTCAAGCAAAATTTCACCGGCCCGGACGGCATTGCCTATGGATATCTGTATGACGCGAGCCAGCTCACCGGAGTACAGATCCCGAATCTGGGATTTGTAAGCATCAATGAATATGAATGGATGCGTCCCAAATCCATAACCCTGCCCGGCGGAAGTACAAAGGAATTTGATTATGATCCGCTGATGCGGGTCACACAGATTTCAGCCGAAGATCCTGGGGCAAATGAAATTATCGATTATCAGTATGATTATGACAAAATGGATAACATCACAGCGAAAACCACCGGACACGGAGAATACGATTATATGTATGATGAACTCTATCGATTGACAACTGTTGATACCCCGGCGGTTAGCGGCCTGGAAGATGAGGCGTTCACCTATGATGGTGTGGGCAATCGGAAAACAGCGGTTGATACCACCGCTGAATGGGGGTATAATCACAACAACGAACTTACCGGGTATGATGATGTTGAATATGAGTATGACGCCAACGGGAACATGATCAAAAAGATGGTTGCCGGTCAGGTTACCAGTTACATATACAATATTGAAGACCGGTTGATTGAGGTTTGGAGTGGTGAGGCCGTGACAGGCTCTTTGACAGCAAGTTATTATTACGATCCGTTCGGAAGAAGACTGTGGAAAGAGGTGTCAGATGTCAGGACGTACTTCCACTATGCAGACGAAGGTCTGATCGGGGAATATGACAGTACCGGCACTGAAATCAAAACCTACGGATACAAACCCGGCTCAACCTGGACAACTGATCCGCTATTCGTAAAACAAAACGGCCAATATTACTTCTATCACAATGACCATCTGGGAACCCCGCAGAAGATCACGGCAGTTAATGGTGCGGTTGTCTGGTCGGCCAAATATGAAAGCTTCGGCAAGGCAAATGTTGAAATCGAACAAGTCGAGAACAATCTCAGGTTCCCGGGCCAGTATTTCGACGGAGAGAGCGGGCTGCATTATAATTGGTTCAGGGTCTATGATCCCAACACAGGAAGGTATCTTAAGACTGATCCGATCGGGTTTTGGGGAGGTCCGAACTTTTACTCATATACCTTGAATAATCCAATAAAATTTTATGATCCTTATGGGCTAATTAAAGTCGTTTGGGGGAGTTCAGCTTTTGGGATGGATGTTTCATATACATTTTATGATTCTAATAAGCACTGGTGGCAAAATGACAAGACTGATTATGGAGTATCAACTACCTTATTGGGTGCTGGTATCCAGATTAAGTGGAACGCTCGCGGCAACCCAGGTGACAATGCGTTCTTCACTACTCTTTCAGGATGGGGTAAGAAGGGGTCTAAATATTTTGGTTTTTCATTTGACGAGCATTTAAATCAATATAGTCTTAATCTTGGAAGGGGATGGGGTCTGCCAGGAGTAAATTTTAGCACATCAATTGATAATTTTGATGATTGGATACTGGATCATTTTTTTAGTGATGATGATAATATTTGTGAATGATGTATATGGCGTGAATAGATGAACCTATCAGGCATTTTTTATTATATTGGTGCGGTTTTTTTTATTGTGACAGGACTCTGCGGAGCTTTAATTACAATTAGAACGGATTGGATTAAACACGAGAATCAAAATATTGACCTTTTAATAGGTAAAATTGCTCTTCTTTCAATATGTTTAGCTATTATTTTTATGTTTATTGGTATTGGTATAAGTTGAAAGAGGTGTGAGACCTCGGGTCGGACCAAGCTGGATGCCTTAGTGGGGTCAGGTCCATTCTTGACTGCATCTTGGGGAAAAATGATGTGACCGCGAATTGAGTGCCTGGGGTCAAACCTTGATTTAAGGCTTATAGCGCTGGTTTTAACGGCGGTTATTGATTTTCTTTAACCGCCATTTCTTTTTTGGGGCGGTGGGCGGGAATAGATCTTTAATCAGCCGGCCGCTGTCCTTTTCTTTTTAAGCCCTGTCTGGC
>JAJRPH010000497.1 GCA_024280875.1 Deltaproteobacteria bacterium
CCCCTGCGCTCACTGGCGGAGATCAAGGCCGATATCCTGGCCCTGGAAGCCTCCAGTCTGGAACTGGAAAAAACAGTTCTGGAGGATTAAGTATGGTTGCTATAGACAGACGCTTGCGCGGCATGGCCATCCGCCGGAACCTGACCGATGAATGGCTGGAGCGGGGGCTATATGGACATTAAAAAATTATCACAGAATAATGCGTCTTTATCGGCTGATTTTTACGATGGAATTCGCAGTATTGTTCAATCCGCCAGAAACCGGGTCTATACGGCTGTTAATACGGCAATGGTTGAAACTTATTGGCTTATTGGTAAACGCATTGTCGAAGAAGAACAGCAAGGCAAAGAGCGAGCAACATACGGAAAATATTTAATCAGGAACTTGGCTGTCCGGTTAACTGCCGAGTTTGGCAAGGGGTTCTCTGTAGCAAATTTGAAGAATTTCAGGCAATTTTATCTTACTTTTCCTGATAATGAAAAAGGCTACGCACTGCGTAGCGAATTGAGCTGGACTCATTATCGTGCTCTGATTCGCATAAAGGACTCTAAAGCTCGTCTTTGGTACATGGAGGAAGCGATTCATCAAAACTGGTCTTCCCGGGCTTTGGAACGGCAGATCAGCTCACTCTATTACGAACGTCTGCTTTCCAGCAAAGAGCCTGATCCGGTAAGGCAGGAGGCTCGAAAAAAAACCACTTCCCTGAAAACCTCCCCAAAGGAGTACCTGCGTGATCCTTACATTTTTGATTTCCTGAACCTGCCAACACAATCGCTGCTGGAAAGTGAGGTTGAACATGCTTTAATCGACAACCTGCAAAAATTTCTGCTTGAATTAGGCAAGGGCTTTGCCTTTGTGGAACGGCAAAAGCGGATCACCACCGCAGACCAGGATTTTTATGTTGATCTGGTTTTCTACAATTTCAAACTCAAATGTTTTTTGCTGATTGATCTGAAAATCGGCAAACTGGTCCATCAGGATGTCGGGCAGATGGATACCTATGTGCGTATCTTCGATCAACATTTACGGGAACCGGAAGATAACCCCACCATCGGCCTGCTGCTTTGCAGCGAAAAAAGTGAAGCGGTTGCCAGGTATTCCGTACTTGCGGACAGTAGGCAGCTTTTTGCTTCCAAATACCTGCCCTTCCTGCCTTCTGAAGAGGAGTTGCGCGCTGAACTGGAACGGGAACGCCGCTTATTGATGGAGGGGGAGTAATGGAGCGTTACGAGAAATATAAGGACAGCGGGGTTGAATGGATTGGGGAGATTCCGGCGGGGTGGGAGGTTAAGAAGCTGAAGCGTTTTTCTATTGTGAAACGAGGTGCTTCACCCAGACCAATTGCCGATCCAAAATATTTTGACAATAATGGTGAATGGGCTTGGGTAAGGATTGCTGATGTTTCTGCAAGTGAAAGATATTTAGAATCAACTACTCAGACATTATCTGATATTGGAGCATCATTAAGCGTAAAAATGGAACCAGGAAGTATATTTTTGTCGATTGCTGGCACTGTTGGGAAACCGATAATCACAAAGATAAAGTGTTGCATTCATGATGGCTTTGTTTACTTCCCTTTCTTAAAATTAAACCCTGAATATCTTTACTACATATTTTCTACAGGACTTCCATATCAAGGGCTTGGGAAATGGGGAACTCAACTAAACCTTAATACAGATACTGTTGGAGAGATTGAGATTCCTTTACCAAGGGGAAATGAGGTTGCCGCCATCGCCAACTACCTTGACCGCAAGACGGCGGAGATTGATGAACTCATTGCCCAGAAACAACGGCTGCTTGAACTGTATGAAGAGGAAAAAACCGCCATTATCAATCAGGCCGTCACCAAAGGCATTGACCCCGATGTCAAACTCAGGGACAGCGGCATTGACTGGCTGGGGGAAATTCCTGAGGGGTGGGAGGTTAAGAAGTTGAAGTATGTTGCTAAAGCTGTAATTACAGGAAAAACTCCGTCATCGTCTAATGCTGAATTTTATAATGGGGATGTTAATTGGTTTGCTCCTGGTGATTTCAATTTTGGCTTAGAGCTAACTGATTCAAAAAAGAAAATCACCAATTATGCTGTGGAGAAATCAGGAATGAAAGTATTTCCTAAACATTCAATTTTACTTGTTGGAATTGGTGCAACAGTTGGGAAAATGGGAATTGCTAAATGTAGTGGAACATCAAATCAGCAAATTAATGCTATCATAGTTAAAGAGGATCAATTAAATCCTTATTTTGCACTCTATTTCTTATTATCGGTTAAGGCAGCAATCATAAGGTTAGCAAATGCGGCGACATTGCCTATTTTTAATCAAACACAAACTAAAGAATTTGAAATTTTTATTCCAGAGATAGCCGAACAAACCGCCATAGTCCACCACATAGAAACCGAAACCACCCGCATCAACGCCAAAATCGCCAAAACAAAAAAAATCATCGCCCTTCAAAAAGAGTACCGCACCGCCCTGATTTCCGAGGTGGTCACAGGCAAGATCAAGGTAACGCAGGAGGTGGCATCATGACCCTGTGCGTTGCCTGGCTGCGAGAAATCAATAACGAAAGGGAGTTGGTTTTTGCAACCGACAGCTGCCTTTCCGGGGGAGAACGCTGGCATTCCGGGGTGAAACTGTTTGAATTGCCCAGAAAAGACTGCCTGATCTGTTTTGCCGGTGAAACCAATCGCACCTATCCGCTGATCCTGAACCTGATCTCTTCCATCAAGTTTGATGAGCATCTTTCCAACTCCCATACCGATATTACCGAGGTGCTGGACTATCTGACCCGCCTGTTTACCTCGCTTTGCCATTCTATTTCTGATTACGGCACCCAGGATTTCAAAACCGTATTGGGTGAGTTTCAGTTTCTCTTTGGCGGCTGGTCATGGCAAGCCAACACCTTCAAGCTCTGGAAGCTGGAGTACAACCATGGGGCAGGAGCCTTTGTCCATGATGAAACCGATAGTGACGAGATGTTTTACAGTTTTATCGGTGATGAACTGGAGAAATCACAGGATTTGCTGGTGGATGAGATCAGCAAAAGCGGCAAAACCCTGTCCCGCCGTTTTGACATGGAGCCGTTCAAGGTGCTGGTGGAAAGGATTCGGGACTCATCCTGTTCCAGCATTGACGGGGCAGTGCAACTGGCAAAGATTCATCCGCCGGGCGCAACAGAATTTTTAGGCGTGTATTGGCCTTCTGTCAGCGGCAGGAAAACATTCCTGGGCAAAGAGATCAGCACAGAGAATAACCCGGCTGTAAAATATATTGACCCGGATACGGGAGAAATAGTCGAAGACGCTTTGCCGGATATGCTCCCTCAAATTGAAGAGGTAGTTTATGGGGATAATACCGAATTTATAAGAAAGTGTTATCCCGAAGGAAATTTAAGGGAAGATTTAAGCAAACGGGATAAACACTTAGTCAAAACTATCATCTGGCAGATTGCCTACTCCCAATTTATGAAAAAACAACAAGAAGACGCTGGGGAGGGGCAGGCAGAATGAGTCAGATAACCTCAGAAAACACCTTTGAAACTGCCATTATTCAATCATTAATTGAAACCGGCGGCTACAGCGAAGGCAAGGCGAGCGATTACAGCCCTGAACTGGGGATGTTCAAGGTCGAGGTGTTACAGTTTTTACAAGATACCCAGCCCAGGCAATGGGAAAAACTCTCGGCAATCCATGGCAATGACGTGGAAAACCGCATTATTCAGCGTCTCTATAAAGAAATGGATTTGCGCGGCAGTCTGGATGTGATCCGCAATGGCTTTGTTGATTACGGGGTTCGTTTTAAATGTGCTTTTTTCAAACCTGAATCCGGCCTGAATCCTGATACGACCAAGTTGTATGAGCAAAACCGGCTCAAGGTGATTCGGCAGGTCTATTACTCCAAAAAGAATAAGAACTCGGTGGATCTGGTCTTGTCCCTCAATGGGCTGCCTGTGGCAACCCTTGAACTGAAAAATCGTTTTACCGGCCAGAATACCAGCAATGCCAAAAGGCAATATGCCTGCACACGGGACAACAAAGAGCTGTTATTTGCCTTCAAGAAAAGAGCCCTTGTGCATTTTGCGGTGGATGATGAAGAGGTCTATATGACCACTCGCATTGAGGGCAGCAAAACATGGTGGCTGCCGTTCAACAAAGGCGACCGGCATGGTATGGGAAACCCGCCTAACCCGGCTGGCTACCGCACGGATTATCTGTGGCATGAAATACTGGCAAAAGATAGCTGGCTGGAAATTATCGGTCGTTTTATTCACCTGCAAACCGAAGAATTTGAGTTTGAAGGACGGAAACACAAAAAACAGAAGATGATCTTTCCCCGCTTCCATCAACTGGATGCGGTACGGAAAATGACCGCCCATTCAAAAGAAAACGGTGCGGGACATAATTATCTGGTGCAACATTCAGCAGGCTCCGGCAAAAGTAATTCCATTGCCTGGCTGGCCTATCGTCTGTCCGGCCTGCATAACGACCGGGATCAACGGATATTTGACAGCGTGGTGGTGGTGACGGATCGGCGGGTGCTGGATTCACAACTGCAAAACACCATCTATCAATTTGAGCATAAAGCCGGGGTGGTGCAACGCATTGACAAGGATTC
>JAJRPH010000498.1 GCA_024280875.1 Deltaproteobacteria bacterium
ACAGCACAAGTTGGAAGCGCCAAAAGGCCACTTACCTCAACCCAAACACCATTTCGGAAACGCAAAACCGTATTCCAGCACAACTGCATCCCGCAGTTATAGCTAGTGTGAAATCGAATAATCAATTCAGGTGTCTCATCGCCGCCGAGATTCACTGCGGCCACCAGGATGCCAGTATTAGCTCCCCGGCGACCAGATTTCTTACCCTCCGCCACCTCTTCCGGGTAGGCGATTTCAATGATGGATTTGTAGGGGCTGTTTTCGATTCCCTTGAAAGCAATCGTTTCACTTGCAAATACCGATTGCAAGTTGACCATCCAGAGCATACCTCCTACCAATATTCTGGCTGAACGAAATATTTTTTTTATAGGTGCCATTGCTATTCTCCAGCAATTATCGGGATATTTTCTGCTATTTCACTAACCCACACTGGCTCTTTGCGGCTTCCCTTATCTTTTTCATATTTGCAGAAAATTTAGCTTGATCCTTAGGACTCAAATTACGTAAGTATCTTTCAGATTCAATTATCCCTCGCCCACTAACCAATGACAAAACCATTCTAAAATGGTCTTTTGACATTTTGCTTTTCATTAAATCGAAACGGCATTCACAAGCAGATTGTGAGAGTTGACTTTTCCTACATTCTGAAATAATTGCGGTCTTTCCGACGAGCAGGTTATCATTTACCCCGTATATAGCCTTTCTTTTCCTGCCTGGCCCTACAAGTTGACCATCTGCTGCAGACAATTGAAAAATCCAGGTATCTGTTCCCCCCACACCTGCAGAATCTATGCGCCCAACCATGACTAAATCACCATTTGGCAGCAGTGTTAACGCTAGAGCACGTACATCTGCTTCACCACCGAACGTTTTATCCCAAATTACCTTGCCGTTCCCATCCATGCGAATCGCCCAAGCATAAAAATTCCTCTTAATTTCTGACTGAATATATCCAGCGATTATCAGATCACCATTCGGCAATAGTGCTATTGCAGCCAATACATTATTACTTCCAGTGAACTTCCTTTCCCAAATTACGTTACCATCACCATCAAGGCGAACCACTATAGCGACCGTATCATCTGTACCTTTCAAGTTTACATATCCTGTCGCTACAATATCACCATTTGGCAACACTTCTAAATCATACCAAACCTCCGACATCTCGCTGCCGGGTTTCTTTTCCCAAATCTTTTTGCCATCGCCAGACAGACGAGACATCCAGCCTAAGGTACCGGCAACAACAATATCACCATTCGGAAACGATGCTAATGCACCATCGCGGGTATTATTGTCGAATACCATCTCCGAAAATAACTCGGAGAGGGCTTTCCGTTCATCGGAGAGGGTTTTCCGTTCATATGTATTTGTATATCTACGATCGTGACTATTTTTACCGAATACCCTCTCCCAAATCACGTCGCCATTCCCATTCAGACGAACAGCCCAAGGGGCGAGGCCTTCTCCTTTTGGCCAGGTGCGCCCCGACGCCAGTATGTCTCCATTGGGTAACAACGCTATTTCACCAGCACCAGCATTACCGTTTCCTGCGAACCTTTTATCCCAAATTACGTTGCCATTCCCAGCCATGCGAACAACCCATGCGCTTTGGCCTGCATCACTTTGACCAGCACCCCCCGCCATCACAAAATCACCGTTTGGCAAAACCGCGATGGCATTGGCAAAATCGCTGTACTTGCTACCAAGCGTTTTTTCCCAAATCACTTTTCCATCCGAGGCCAGGCGAATAACCCAAGCATCAAATTTTCCTGCACCTTTTGATTCAGTATATCCAGCCATTATCATATCACCATTCGGCAACACGGCTAATGCATTCGCAACATCTGTGAATTTCCCGCCGTAAGTTTTTTCACCCAGCCTTCCATCAAAATCGCGGAGCCTCTTTTCGATTTTGCTGAGAGAAATATTACCGATCGACTGGCCGGAAATGATCTGCACGGCCAGATTTGATGACGGGTACTTTTCTACAATCTGCTTTAGGGTCGTAATTGCTTTTTTCAGGTCTTTTATAACCTGTTTGCTCGGCTTGCCTTTAGCATCGGAAATTAATTTCACGACCTCTACAAACATCTTGTTAGCAGCTTCATTTGGATTAGCAGCTTCAGTTTGGCCGTTAGACAAACCTGCCAAAAACAGCGGGAGAATAATCGCAACGAAAAGTATTTTTTTCATTATCTATTCCTGTATTGCTAAAATACTACTCTGACAATTATTCTGATTTTTACCTACATGCAAGAAGCTTTGCATCTGACAAAACCAAATCTAGCAATTACATACGCATTATTCTATGGTTATTATTACTTGAATTGTTTCTTGCTGTCTCAGCTTTTTTAGTGGCGCTAAAACGGTGTGCATCCTGCGCTCTGGTTCCGGCGCGGGGCCGCTATTCCAAATCTTCGATGTCTGTGGTGGCGGCACCTTCTATGCGCTGGGCCAGGGATGCGGCGATGAAGGCGTCGAGGTCGCCGTCGAGGACGGCTGAGGGATTGGTGCTTTCGAAACCTGTTCTCAAATCTTTGACCAGTTGATACGGTTGCAAGACATAAGACCTGATCTGAT
>JAJRPH010000499.1 GCA_024280875.1 Deltaproteobacteria bacterium
GAACAGGTCAACCGGCTTTTAGAAGTTCCCGACTCGGTGTACAAAAATCTTCAGCCCGGCTGGTGGCAGTTTAAACATGATTGATTTGTCTGTGTTTTTAATATTCAAAAAATATTTTTTGAAGAAGCGAAATGTAAGCTCCGTGGGAGGAAGGTTGTTTTATTTTGATACAAGATGTTCGTCTTCGAGAAAATTTGTTCTCATTTTACTCAGTACTTTCTTAAGTTCGGCGATGATTTCTTCAAAATTGGTAAAGGCCGCCCAGCAGACCTGGGTTAAAAATTCTTTTTCTTCTGAATTTAATTGAGTTTTTGTCATTGGACGAAAAAGTGTTTAATATTTTAAATTAAATTTTTTGGAAGAAATCCTGAATCCAGCAGATGCCTTCAAGAAAGAACATCTTTTTTGTTTATTGGCACTTATGATAACTTTAAAGAAAATTTTTTGCAAACCAGCAGTATATCATTTATAAATAAAGTTTAATTTAGTAATGCTATCAAAAAATGAGTTTACCGTAAAAGATTTTGGCAGTCCCGTAAAGGTAGTCATTGATGTATAATCATTTTTTCGGATTAAAAGAACGTCCGTTTAAACAGGTTCCCAACCCGGACTATCTGTTTTTAAGCAAAAGCCACGAGGAAGCTTTGGCCCATCTGCGCTATGCAGTGACCGACGGGGAAGGGTTTGTTGAAATCATTGGCGAGATCGGTACGGGCAAGACCATGCTGTGCCGGACGTTTCTTGAAAGTCTAACCGCTGACACCGAATCCGCCTATATTTTCAATCCCCGGATGGACGCCGTTGATCTGTTAAAAGCTATTAATGATGAATTCGGCATCCCGAATGACCATCATTCCACAAAAGCCCTTATCGATTCACTAAACGCTTTTTTGATTGAAAAAAAGGCGGCCGGTAAAAAAGTTATTCTTTTAATAGATGAAGCCCAGAACCTGAGCAGGGAAGTACTGGAGCAGATTCGGCTTTTGTCCAACCTTGAAACCACAAAAGACAAATTGCTGCAGATTATCCTGGTGGGCCAGCCGGAACTGGGAGAGATGCTGGACTCTTACGAACTGAGGCAGTTGGGGCAGCGCATCTCATTGAGCTGCCGGCTGCAACCCCTGACATATTCCGAGACCAAAGAATATATTGCGCATCGCATTCATGTGGCCTCCCAAAGGTCCGCTACGATTTTTTCCAAAAGAGCAATCCTGCGGATTTATAAATTTTCAAGTGGCATTCCCCGGCTGATTAATATGGCGTGTGATCGTTCGTTACTCACCGCTTTTGGAAGTCACCGTCTGAAAGTGTCCGGTTCGATTGCAAAGTCAGCGATACTAGAGCTGGCCTCCCGTGGAGATATTCATCAAACCCTCCTGACGGGAAACGCAAAAAGGCTTGTTGCCCTTTCAACCCTGTGCATCGTCTTTTTGATTGGTTTATTTTTTCACTTTGATATTTGGCATATAATTTTACAGAGGCCGTTAACAGACACGCCGTCCTTTGTTATTGGAATGAAAACAAATTCGTTCAAAACTTCTACGCCCGTTCAATCCCGGAAATTATTGTCTGAAACAGAGCAGCCCTCAGTCGGCCTTTCTGGTAAATTGGAACAAAGACCTGCCCACAACAGCCGGGTCGCTGAACCTGCCCCTGAAATGGGAAATGAAGCGCCGTCCATTGGCTTTCAGCAACTGCTGATTGACAACAGTGTAACATTTTCAAAAATCGCATCATGGAAAAGCCTGTTAAAAACATGGGGCATTGACAAAAAAAATCCACAGGAGTTAGATGCAATCTCTGATAATTCGGCCTTTTTTTATCTGGCAGCACAGCAAAGCGGGATGGTCCTCACCCCGATTGACGGAGATCTGGAACGGATTGTGCGGCTGAATATCCCGGCGATTTTAAAATTTAATCTTCCTTTCGGCGCCGCCCCTGTTTACTTGACGGTGATTAAAGTGACGCCGGATGCCATGATATTCTCAGGCGCTGACACTTTGCCGACAATTGAAGTGCCATATGCCCGGATTATGGAAAACTGGAGCGGCAGCGGGTTTGTTTTCTGGGAAAATTTTTATAATTACCAGGGAACCATCCCTGTCGATGCCCCGGGAGAATCGATTATCACACTAAAGCTGCACCTCAGGGATATCGGGTATCAGCATATTCAAATCAGCGGAACATATGATCTGGCAACCCGGATGGCAATCAAAGCCATTCAGGCCCGGCACGGAATTCCCATTGACGGGTATGTGGGGCCGCTAACAAAAATCGTGCTGTACAATGAGAAACAATCACTTGCGATCCCACACCTGTGGGAGCAGATGAAGATTCCTGCGGATGTCGCGGGTATGCAAATAACGCAAAAGACGCTGGAACGGGTTTTGCCGAATCCGGAACTGTCTGATAACTATTTTTCGGGTAACTAACGGGGTTGACGACGTGAGCGCCATCTTAAAGGCCTTAAAAAAACTGGAGCAGGAAACGGCTGCAAATGCTGGTGCGCCTTTACCGGGAGATGCCGGAAATCAGAGCCGGAAACAGACAAAATCTATTATTATTCCGGGTCTGATTGTATTTTGTCTGTGTATTCTAACAGGTGTCGGAATATCGATTCTTGTTCGAAAACCTTCTGTTACTGAGCCAATGACAGCTCTTTTAAAGGACAAAAAACCGGTGTCGCCGGTAAACATTCCAACGGAAATGATTCATCAAAACAGGGCCATGGAGATTGGCACCAAAAAACAAAACAAACCGGCCGTTGTCATA
>JAJRPH010000500.1 GCA_024280875.1 Deltaproteobacteria bacterium
AGTGTTTGAACCGATCGGGAAAAACTGCCGGATTTATAAAGATCTTTATGAAAACGTCTATACCAAAATTTCCAAAAAACTGATGCCGCTGTATAAAGAGATTCAGGCGATTACGAGATATCCGGAATAATTTAATGAATTAAACCAGAAACTTTGATGGTTCGGCCATAAAAGTAAAAGGATTTACCGTTCCAGGGAAAAATTCCGGAATACGCAAACGGCGGGTAAATGAAAAATGACTCTTCCAAACAGAACTCATTGGAGGATTTAATAAGTTATTGAGTTATTTAAGGACGTCCCTGTTTTTCCCCCATAGTTTTATTTTTAATTATTTCAATAATTTATATACGACATTAAAGACATAGTAACATCAGGAGGTTAAACGATAGTCAATACCCCCTGAATGGATACAAATTATTTGCCTCATAATATGGAATTCACTAATGAAAAACATTACCCTCATACTGACGGTTGGCTTACTTTTTATTATTCTTTTTTCTTTTTCCACCTCAACGATTGCGGCCAATCTCGGCGATGTTGTCATCAACGAAGTAGCCTGGATGGGGACGGATGCTTCTACAGCCGATGAGTGGATTGAACTTTACAATACCACTTCTGGTGATATTGATATGACCGGCTGGCGCATATACAATAATGACCTGAGCCCGGACCACACACTTACCGGGATAATCCCCGCTAACGGCTATTATTACTTGCTGGAACGTACCGATGATACGACCGTCAACGATATACCATATGATGAAACCTTCACCGGCGCCATCGACAACGTCATTCCTGACACGACACTTACATTGGAAGATGATCTGGGCCAGGTTATCGACACGGCAAATGGCGATGGCGGACCCTGGCCTGCCGGGACGAACTCGCCCAATGCCACAATGGAGCGAATCGATCCTTTTGCTGCCGATATTGACGCCAACTGGGGGACAAACGACGGTGTGACCAGAAACGGCCTGGACGCTAACGGTAACTTAATCAATGGGACACCGAAAAACACAAATTCCGTCTTTTCCGTATCTTACCCCACTCCCGGACCTTTTATGGGCCTTGATTTTGACGGTATTGATGATCATGTTCAAGTCACCCACGATGCAACGTTCAACTTCGGGACCACCGGGACTCTGGAAGCCTGGATATATATGTTCGGCACTTCAGATGGCGCGGGGAACATCCACAAGGGGGATGGGACGACGGGCGAATCGTACTCTCTTCGATTTGGTTTTGGCACCCAGAATGATCAAGTGGAACTGGTCGTAAGAGATGCTTCCGGTGCGGATACGATAACCAGTGATACAGATCTCACCCCAAAATCTTGGTATCATGTGGCCGGCTCTTGGGACGGCACCAATATGAAGCTGTATATTAACGGCATAGAAAGCAAAACCGGCAGCAGTACGAAGGTGGCCCAAAACTCCGCTGAAAAACTAATTATCGGCGCCCGGTATGATTTCGGCACGGATTCGTTTTTCGGCAGAATCGACGAAGTCAGAATATGGGACGATGTCCGTTCGATTGCTGAAATCCGAACGAATATGTGTAAAAAACAAACCGGCTCTGAACCCGACCTAGCCGGCTACTGGCGGTTTGACGAAATTGGCGGGACATACTGCTTTGATCAGACAAGCAACAGCAATGTTGGGGTTATGACCAACATGGACCCTACAACTGACCGGATATGTTCCCGGGTTCCCCTTGGCGACGACAGTGCCTATGATTACACAGGAAGTTCTCCTGCCGATTTTGCCGTAAACCTGGCCGGCAGCGACGGGGATGATATAACCGCAACCGGTGAAGGCGGGACATGGAGTACGGCCACCGATTCCGTCCTTCATGTGTATCGGGTGGATGAAGCGCCGAACATTACAACTGCGCCCTTCGGGTGGAAAGGATTTGATTCAGCCCTTCGGTACTGGGGCGTCTTTGTCGCCGGTGGAACGAACCCGACCTACACGATCGAATACGATTATGGCGATTATCCGGCAACTGGTGGTTATCCGGGGATTGCCAACGAAGACGCTCTCGCACTGGCATACCGGACCCATTGTTGCGAATTCTGGAAAAACGCCAATGCAACCCTTGATATCAGCACGAACACCCTGACAAGAGAAGGCCTGCACGGCACTGAATTCATCCTTGGATCCAATATGGACCCGAGAAACGCTATTGATTATGGTTTCGGAACAGACGATTATGTGGGGGTTACCGACGAGAATTCCCTCGATCTAGGATCGACCGGAACATTGGAGGCATGGATTAATATTTCATCCCATACAACCAGCGGTGGCATTATCCACAAGGGAGACAATTCCGGCCTGGGTGATGAAGCCTACCTCCTCAGTTTGGGGGCCGGGAGCAATACCATTGTATTTACTCTTCGTGACGGATTCGGAAGTGACTCCATTACGAGCACAACCGCCTTAAGCACAAATACCTGGTACCATGTTGCCGGCGTATGGGATACCGGTGCTACCAATAAAATGACAATCTATATCAACGGCGTAAACGATCAAACCGGGGCAAGCGCCCGATCGCCAAGAAACTCGGCCGGCGGCCTGAATATTGGAAAGCAATTCACTGCCGGGGCTGGAAGCTATTATCCTTTTGATGGTTTGATCGATGAGGTCCGAATTTGGAATATCGCAAGAAATCAGAGTGATATAAGGGATTATATGTGCCGGAAACTGTCGGGCTCGGAAAACGGTCTGGTCGGCTACTGGCGATTTGATCAGGAGAGCGCCAGCATCACCTGCCCGGACTATGATTTCGGGACCAAGAACAATGGCACCATGTATAATTTTGGCACATCAGGTGATGTTATTACCGCTCGAATCTGTTCACCGGCCCCCATCGGTGACGACAGTGCCTATGGGTACGGCACCTCAACCGCCATCTCTTCAGCCACTTTGGGACATACCGATGGGGATTATCTGTTTGCCACAGAAGACACCGGTACCTGGAACAATACCTTTTCCGGTCTTCATGTGTACCGACTGGATGAAGCCCCGGTTTACCCACCGGACATTGCTACCTCCCCCTATGCGTACTCGCCCAACGGCCTGACACCGCCTCCCGGCTGGTCGTCCATAGACTATTATCGATACTGGGGAGTATTTGTGACCGACTGGACCACCACACCGACCTATCAGGTGAAATACAATTACAACGGGAATCCGAGTGTGCCTATCGATGAAACAGTCCTGGCGCTGGCCAAGCGGGACCAGTACTGTGACCGAACATGGGCGGATGCAGCGGCTACCCTCAATACCACCACCAACACCCTGACGAAATCAGGGGAAACCGGGACTGAATATATTCTGGGCGGCACAGACGCACCGCTGGCTATCGCACTGGCATCTTTTTTTGCCGAAGTTGATGATTCAGGGGAATGCATCCGAGTATCATGGGAGACTGCCACGGAAATTGAAACCATCGGGTTTCAACTCTGGCGAAGCATCGACAAAGACGGGCAGTATGAACTCATTACCGACAGCTTTATCGCATCCCAGGCGGTTATGGAGTCGGAGGGAGCGTCCTATTCGTTCCTTGACTGTGATGTTTATATAAGTAATGATTCAAGCTATTATTACAAACTGGAAGAAATTGATTTTGATAATACCAGAAACAATCCGGTTTACGGACCCATCGGGCCCGTAACAGAGACGGTCAGTGCATCACAGTTCAGCACAAGCAAATCAACCGGGGCGGACAGCACCGGATGTTTTATCGGCGCATTAAACAATTTTTAAGTCACTGTATGCCGGCCTTTGCGGAAAAGAATGATTAAAAGTCTAATTCCTTTTTGCACAATTTTTGGAAAATTAGTCCTTATCATCATTTTCCCGAACACGGGAATCCAGAACAGACCTTACGATTTTGGTTGGCCAGTTGCGCCTGGTTGACCGGTTTCATCAGAAATCCATCGATACTTAATTCCGATGCACGGCTGCCGGTGACCTTTTCAGAAAAACCGGTGCATAAAATCACCGGCATGTCCGGCCGGATTTCCTTGATCTCACGGAACACCAGTTCGCCGGTCATATTCGGCATGGTCATGTCCGTGATGACCAGATCATAATTTTCCGCAAAAAGCGCGAAACTTCCACACTGCTCACCCGGGTGAAGACCGTATATCCCAGCCGCTCTAAAAT
>JAJRPH010000501.1 GCA_024280875.1 Deltaproteobacteria bacterium
CCGATATGGAGGTGCTCAAAGCGAAGGCTGCCGAGATTGAGACGGTCATTCGCGAGATCCCCGGTGCTGCTGATGTTCAGAAGGACCAGGTATCCGGAACGCCTCAGTTACGAATCCGGATTGACCGCCAGGCCATCGCACGATACGGAATCAACGTCGAGGATGTACAGAGTGTCATCCGCACCGCCGTCGGCGGCGAAACCGCCGGTCAGATTTTTGAAGGAATCCGCCGTTTTGACATTTTTGTGCGTTTCGCAAAAGAAGCTCGTAATGATGCAGATGCAATTCGGCATATCCTGATCGTAGCTCCAGGCGGCGCAAAAGTGCCTCTTGATCAAATCGCGACAATCGAAGAAATAGTCGGTCCGCGGCAGATCACCCGGGAGAATAACCAGCGGTTTATCACTGTGCAGTGCAACGTGCGGGGTACTGATATAGGTTCTTTCGTCGGTGAAGGACAACGATTGATTGCTGAAAAGGTGCGGATGCCACCCGGTTATCTGATCATCTGGGGTGGGCAGTTTGAGTTGCAACAGCAGGCTAACAAGCGCCTGACACTGGTTGTGCCGGTTACGCTGCTTATTATCATGTTTTTACTGTTCATAAATTTCAACTCGTTGAAGAATACGCTTCTGATCCTGCTCAATATTCCACTGGCATTGGTCGGTGGCGTGGTAGGCCTGTGGCTGACTGGTCAGAATCTCTCCGTTCCCTCTTCAGTCGGCTTTATTGCCTTATTCGGCATTGCTCTTGAAAACGGCATGGTACTTGTCACATATCTCAACCAGCTGCTTCGTGACGGGGTATCTATCGATGAGGCATCTGTCAAAGGTGCCTGTCTACGACTTCGCCCGGTGTTGATGACCGCCCTTACAACCGCTCTTGGACTTATACCGCTTCTGTTCAGCAGCGGAACGGGCAGCGAGGTGCAGCGGCCCTTGGCCACTGTGGTGGTCGGAGGTTTGGTGACATCTACAATTCTCACCCTGTTGGTGATTCCAGCTCTTTATAAATGGTTCGCTATTAATGTCAAAAAGGAGGTTTAAGTAATGAAAGAAATCAAGGCATATATCAAAAAACACAGACTTGAATCTGTAATCCGGGCCCTGAGCAAGATCAAAGGTTTAAGTGGTATGAGTATTATCGATAGCAGTGGCTACGGTATCGACTGGCACTCCAGTAATATTGCAAATGAGATCGACTGCCGCCCCGGGAAAAAGCTGGAGATCTATTGCCGTGATGACCTGGCCGACGAAGTGATCGCTGCCATCGAAAAAGCGGCTCATACCGGTCTCGTCGGTGATGGCAAAATCTATGTGGGAAATATCGAGCAGGCGGTACGGATCAGCACCGGAGAACGTGGGGAAGGGGCTGTTTAAGGCGGCGCTGTTTTTTTTAGAGGATAATATAAAATAAAGGAATAGATGTATGGAAACAAAGATTATTTCAAAAATTATTATTGCCTTGGCTTTTATTGGATTATGTATTTTCGGAACAGCATGCTCACATATTCAAACGCTTTCCAAAAATGACACTAACATGCAGGTGGAACGACTGCCGCATCCCGACGTTAAAATATTTAAACCGGATATCAATCTTGAAGAAGGCATGCTTGTGATTTCCGGAACAATGAAAAAAAATGGTTTTCGTTCACGACTCTCCGGCCATGCTGATATCGCAATTGTAGATTCCAAAGATTCAATCATTGCAAAGCAGAGCGTTCAACTGTTCAGAAGACACCTGAATAGAAGAAGTTATACATATCAATATAGTGCTGAAATCCCGCTTGAATCTTCAATGGATGGTTTAAAAATGAGGATTGCGTATCATCAGTCGGGATTTTCCAGCATATTGGATTGTGGGAACAATCTGGCCATGAATGGTTATGATTTTAGATGAAAAATCTAAATGTGATTATATTTCGTAATAGCCCAAGAAACAATTCTACTACCAAAAGGAGAAAATCATGAAAAATAAAAGAGTAATAATCCTGTTGAGAATATTTATTGCGGTATGTTTTTTCGGTATACTGACATCCACTCATGCCTCCGAAGGGAAACCTGTGGCGAGCGTTGTCAATGATTCATTTGACTTCGGCTCTAAATTTGAAGGATTAGATGTCATCCATGATTATATTATAAAGAATACCGGAAGCGCCGATCTTGAAATCCAATCCGTCAAAGCCGGGTGAGGGTGTACAACAGTCTCTTTTGATAGACTTATCTCTCCCGGTGCGGAGGGAAAAATAATGGTCAAGTTTGCGACCAAAGGGTACCCTGGTAAAATTCATAAAACCATTAAAGTATCCACAAACGATTCCGAAAATGCGCTCATTAAATTTAAACTGACCGGTGAGGTCAAAAAGTTTGCTACAATAACACCGAAAAAGGCTGTTCTTATAGGAACAGTTAGCGAAGAAATAAGCCGGGTCATAACCATTGTTCCGGAAACTGAAAAACCATTTAATATAGTTAAAATAACTCCTTTAAAAGGTGTAGATTTTCGATATTCATTAGAAGAGATTGTATCTGCCGGAAAAAAAGAATTTAAACTCACCGTTGAAAACACTAAAGAAACAGCCGGCCGATATTATGATAAGTTTACCATTATAACTGACATGAGTGATTACATCCCTTTAACCATTATCGTTAGCGGAGATATCCGGCAAGCGGCTTCCGGCCAGAAATGAGAAATGCTGATAAACCCTTGAAAGGACACCATCCATGGTACGAAAGTTCAAAAACCAGAACGGCACCACCGACGTCATAGCCAGGCTTATGGACATTATCATCCAGATGCCGATTGATCAGAGAAGGCACCTGTTATTTGATTTAACAAAAGCACAGGGTATAAATTCGAGAAAGTATAATCGAAAAGATTATCTTATGGACGTTCATTGTGTTGCCAATAATCATTTATATAAGGGAATTATTAATAATATTAGTTCCAAAGGAGTATTTATTGAATGCTCCCCGGATACGTTAAACAGGCTGAATATCGATCAATCCGTTACTATGGCATTTGAACATCCGGATAAGAAAATTCATATTAAAATCACCGGGAAAATAGCAAGAATTGAGGATTCCGGTTTTGGTGTTGGTTTTGATGAACTTCTTCAAGGATTGATTGAACCTGTCCAACAGATCGTGTTAAGCATTTAGCATAAAAAATTAAAACCACGCGTTCCCGGCTGCAGGATAATGTTGTCCTGGAAATAGACCAGAGCGATACACCACCACGCATAAAGCCAATGCTGTGCCGTTATCGTTGAAACGGTTCTTATCAATTTTCATGCAAAATTCAGGTGATAATTTAATAAGGGTCTTGACATGTCAAGATTATATATTATTA
>JAJRPH010000502.1 GCA_024280875.1 Deltaproteobacteria bacterium
ACAGGTCAACCGGCTTTTAGAAGTTCCCGACTCGGTGTACAAAAATCTTCAGCCCGGCTGGTGGCAGTTTAAACATGATTGATTTGTCTGTGTTTTTAATATTCAAAAAATATTTTTTGAAGAAGCGAAATGTAAGTTATATTGCACTTTCCAGGGGTTAAATCCGAATTATAAGCATGTATTGTTCGGGGACGTTGTTGACAAATTGTACAAACTCTTTTCTTATTCAACAAATTACCAAAATGCTCACCGTTAAAAACCTTCATCCCATAGCACCTTGCAATTAATAGGAGAGTATGCGGTGTCACATCTTGAATTGTGAATTGTATTGACGCAAGAGCCAAGTCAACTTATTAGAAACGCACAGGATCAGCCTTAATTATCCCTTTTTAAAGGCCTTATATTGCACTTTCCAGGGGTTAAATCCGAATTATAAGCATGGATAGCAAAACAGCTAAATTGGCAACCGCTTAAGGCTAAAATAGAATGGAATTCATAGATGTCACAGCAGCAGTAATATGGAAAAATGAAAAAGTATTAATCGCCCAACGGGCTCCGGGCGAACATTTGGAGACATTCTGGGAATTTCCCGGTGGAAAAATTGAAAAAGGGGAAACTCCGGAACAGTGCCTGAAGAGAGAATTGTTTGAAGAACTCGGGATAGATGTAAAAGTAGGGCCGTTTATTGCTGAAAGTCGTTTCAGCTATAAGAGCAAGAATATCCGGCTGCTTGCTTATGAAGTGGTGCATTTGGGCGGCGACTTTTCTCTGAAAGTCCATTCTGCAGTTGCCTGGGTTGCCCTTGATGACATGGCGAATTATCGCCTTGCGCCGGCAGATATTCCAATTATTCAGAAATTAAAACAAAGAAATTAAAGCAAATTTCTTATCCTCCCCGATCAACTGATTGAAAATATATACAATATATAGAATTATGCCTCTCAAAAGCGGCTGATTTGAAGGTTTAAGGTTTAAGGCTGAAGACTGAAGCGTATTTGGGATCTAACCTTGATTATTATGATAAAAGGGATAATTAAGAATATAGGACAAAGCAGAATCGTGTCCCTCTGATTTTCCGGTAAAAACAATGAGTGACGCAATGTTTAAGGAGAGCGCACCGGTGTTTAAAGACTATAAATTCCCCAAACTTTTCAACACATCGCCTGATGTATATCCTGAAGATGATCCTTTGGATATGGATCTGCTGAAGAAAATCCGCCCGTTTGCCAAGTTTGTTTCCCTTTATTTCCGGCCCACTTATGTCGGTCTTGAAAACCTTCCCGCACAAGGCCCCGCCCTTCTGGTGGGAAACCATGGAATCATGGGCTTTGATGCCGCGTTTATTTTTCTCGGGGTTTATGATGCCACCGGACGCATGCCCCGGGGATTGGGTGACTACCACCTGTTTCTCGATCCGATCTCGCGGAATTTATGGACCCGGATGGGGGCCTTTTCCGGGACGCAGGAGAATGCCGTCCGGTTTCTTGAGGCCGGACATATGGTGAACGTATATCCGGGCGGTGTCCGGGATTCCATGAAAGGGCCTGAAGGCCGCTATAAACTGCACTGGGAGAAGAGTTACGGGTTTATCGAAGTAGCGATGAAAACCGGTGCGCCCATTATACTTCACATGGGGATCGGCACGGACGATACGTATCGCATACTCGGCAGAATGCGCCTGTTTGGCCGAATCTTTGGGCATTCCAAGTACGCGGTTCCTGTGTGGTTCGGTTGGGGGCCTTTGCCGCGACCGGTAAAGTTCACTTACTATATCTCCCGGCCGATCCATTTGGAAGGCAGTCCGGAGGATGTCTCCGATCGTGCCCTGGTGAAACGAAATCATCAGATGGTATGGGACATCGGCAGGCAGATGCTCGAAACGGGACTGGAGCAGCGCAAGTCAGTCTGGTTCGGATAGAAAAACGGGTGAACATCCAACATTCAACATCGAACTTTGAATGAAGAAAAAAGAGAAAGAAACAATTAATTAATTCTTAATTCCTGTCGGACCAAATTAACTTATTGAAAATATAGTAAAAAAATGTTAAAAATAGGGGGCTATAGAGGCTTAAAACTACCTTTTTGATGTCAAAAAAGCGGCTTTAAGGAAAATTAATTTTGTGATAAAGCAGGTTAAAAATTGAAGCGAAAAATTATCACCGGCATTATTCTCTTCCTGTTTGGAGCCGGTTTTTGCATATGGGGCTGGATACTCATTGCAGATGCCCGTTTAAGTACTTCCTGGCCCACTGCGCCTGCGACAATTGTATATTCAGAAATTAAAAGCAGTGACAGCCGCTCAGACGGAAAAATCACACAAATGTATTCGGCTGATATACGATATCAGTATACCGTTAATGGAAAAAGATATGTATCCGCCCGCATTTCTTTTGGAGACCACTCCTCGAGCAGTTCGACGGGCATGAAAAAACTTGTAAATAAATATCCGAAAGGTTCACAGGCAACCGCATATTATGATCCGGACAAACCGGGCAATGCGCTCCTTGAGCCCGGGCCGGTGCTTATCAGTTACATCCCTTTTGTCTTTGGCGCCCTGTCAATCATTGCGGCCCTGATTGCGCTTTTTAAGAAAAAAGGCGCCTCCCGGAAGTAAATGGGGTCTCCGCTTGAATTGGGAGTTTTCCGGGCAAAATTAACCATTTTAAAATAAGCGAAGGTACCACTGACATGGCATAAATCAATTGTTGGTGGATTACGCTTCGCTAATCCACCCTAC
>JAJRPH010000503.1 GCA_024280875.1 Deltaproteobacteria bacterium
AAAGCGTTTAAGGGCTATTCCATGCCCGGCACATCCACCCTGATGCTGCTTTTTTTATGCGGTTATGAGCCCTGGCGGAAATTTGAATCCGACTATCAGAATAATCGGAAAAAATTGTATTATACCCAAAAAAATCAATGGACAGACATTCTGATTCGTCGGGCTGAAGAAACCCTGATTCCCGGCCTGTCATCCATGATTGAGGTCAAAGAAGCGGGTACCCCGCTGACCAATTGGCAGTATACCGGTAATACAGAAGGCGCCATTTACGGATTTGAACAGTCCATGAATAATGCATTCATGAACCGGATCAGTAACGAAACCCCGATAAACGGACTGTACCTTGCCGGCTCGTGGGGAGATCCCGGCGGCGGATATGAAGGCGCGCTTCGATCCGGAGAAATTGCATTTCAGAAACTCATGGAGAAATGGGGTGGGTGACATATTGAATAACTATACCCTGGAAAACTGATAAAGGAGAAAAAATGAATATCATCGAAGCCATGAACGTCCGGAAAAGCATCCGGGGATTTAAATCGGATACCGTCGCCCAAACCACCATCACAAAGATCCTTGAAGCGGCTGTCCGGGCACCGTCGGCCATGAACACCCAGCCGTGGGAATTTTTTGTGATCACCGGCGAGACGCTGGATAATATGCGAAAACAGATTGTAGAAAAGTTAAACACCGGCGCACCCATGCAGCCGGACCACCTGGTGGTGGGATGGCCTCCTGACAGCATTTACCGGGACCGACAGGTGGGTCTTGCAAAACAACTGTTCAAGCTTATGGATATTGCCCGTGAAGACAAGGAAAAACGAGCCCAATGGCTGGAAAGAGGGTTCCGTTTTTTTGACGCGCCCGTTGCCATCATAGTGGTGACCGATAAAACTTTAAGCGAATCCGGGCCGCTGTTTGACATTGGTGCGGTGGTGAACAATATCTGTCTGGCTGCGCTGGAATATGACCTGGGGACCTGCATTGAAGACCAGGGCGTGCTGTATCCGGAGGTGGCACGGGAATTGGCGCAGATTCCCGATACCAAGCGGGTGATGATTGCCATTGCCATGGGATACCCGGACGGCGACTTTCCAGCCAATCAGGTGAAAAGCGAGCGGGTGCCGGTGGAGCAAATCACGACGTGGGTAGGATTCTGAAATGATATCAAAACATCATCTAACGGCTATTTGACGTTTGGGGCAGCGTTGCAATCCTCTTCAAAATGCTCACATACATACGTATGCTCCGCTTTTTCATCGGATTGCGCCTTGCCCGCGAACGTAATCTGATATTTTGAAACCACTTCAACATTTATTTTTAAATAAACATCTATGATGCTCTATTTGAGAGCCACATCAACAACACGTTGGGCTATTTTTTCATAGTCAAGTTCCACATTTTTTAATCTGATGCGCACAGTTCCGTTTCGACATGACATTTCGACAGTTATTATTATCCTTTGTAACCCAGCTTTTCATCATACAGATCCGTTCTGCGGTCATTCAACAAATGATTAACAGCTGAAAGCATTTTGACTCTGCCGGCTGCAATGTCAAGCTCTGTGGCCAAAATTTCTTCCTTATCGCCACTGGCCGGCCCACCGAGAAAACCCATCAGTCCGACGATACAGCTGGATCCGCCAAAGGTAACGCCGCGTTCAGTGCCGATCCTGTCTGCACACAGCATATACAACCCGTTGACCTGGGCTTGTGTTCTGGCGATATATGACCACGTCGGGTCTTCAGGAATGGCTAACCCGGGAATGACAACCCAGCTGGTCGGGCTACAGATAATATCCACATCCTGCATGGCATAGATTCGGCTGACTTCCGGAAACGTTTGATCATAGCAGATGCACATGCCGATACGGGCAAAGGGTAGGTCAAATACCGGAAATCCAAGATCACCCGGCTCATAAAAGGTTTTGTCCACATCCCACAAATGGGTCTTCCGGTACTTGCCGATATACCCTTCCGGACCAACGAGGACTGCGGTATTATAAAGCTTGTCGCCGTCACTTTCCATAAGCCCGGATACGACATAGCCGTTTTTACCGGCAGCTGCCTTTTCCAGCGCCTGAACCATAGGACCGCCCGGAACCGATTCCGCATATTGGGCAGCGTCTTCTTTTGATTCAAATATATACCCGGTGTTTGCCATTTCCGGGGCAACAACTAATCTGGCACCCTGATCAAACGCTTTTCCAACAAGTTCAACAATTTTATCCTGATTGAGGGAAACTTCTCCTAACTTCGGCTCGAACTGGACAACAGCCACTTTTACTAAATTATTGCTTTCATTATCAGTATTCATTAATAATCCTCCTTTAATTGTTTGCTGCTGTTTTCCTCTTTTGCAATTGCTTCAACTTCAAGCATTAAACCCGGGAGCAACAGGGAATTTACTTCAACAGCAGTGCTTGCCGGCAGTCCGGATGGAAATTTTTCTGCCCTGACTTTGGCAAATTCTGCAAACATCTTTAAGTCCTTCTTTTCCGCTCAATAACAAATTCGCAGCATGAATCACCGCAAACCATGTTCTTAGTGAGTTTGAAGGTGTAGTCATCGTTCAATGCCTTTACCGCACCTTCTCCCATGGACTGATGTCCGGCACTGCATAAATCCCATGTGAGTCCTAAATTTTTCCACCTTTCATGCCAGGCACATTTTTTCACCTGGGTGACGCACCGGTTTTCCGAAGCCTCAACAATTTCTATTTCAAATTCAGACCCCAAAAAAATGCCGACCTGGAGATTCAGTGCATCTTGGATCCCAACAGCGTTTTCCGACGATATCTCGACGTTGTCCGTAAAGTCCCGTATATCGGCCCCTGTCTGATACCAGATCAGTTTGGTAAATTCGTTATAGGCCTCTTCGCCTGTTTCGCTTTTGAGCCTGGCAACATATGCCACCACCGCACCGGTCAATTTTTCAGTGGCAATTTTCCAACGTTGTTCTCCGGGAATTTTTCCGATCAGATCAATCATTTGATCACCCTCCTTTAATAACCACCCTCCTGCCGAGCAGCGGCAAGTTTGGTCTTATATTCAGCCAGTTCATCGGCAGAAAGCTCATCAGGAAAACCCAGATCGACCTGAGTCTGAAAGCCCACCAGGGAAGTGGAATGGGGAGCCATGCCCATAGCACCGACTTTACTGCCTTTTTCTAATTTGATCTTTGCGAGCAGAAACGATTTCGTGAAAGAGGTCTGCTTGGTCAGTATTGCTTTCCATGACTGAAAACTTGCATTCATAACGAATTTTGCGTGTTCATGCACAAATTCTTTAGTGCTGGGGCCAAAATTCAGCAATTTTCCGGATTCGATTTCCAGAAAAAAATACAGGTCCGATTCGATCCCCAATGCCGGATCAGCCAGAATGTTAAATGAGAATTTACCGGTTAAATTTCTTAACTTTTCCTCAAAGCTCTGATCATATCTTTCTGCACTTGCCGCCGCCCATTCCGGTGAAGGGTAAATATACGTTGTCATTTTGTTTCCTCCTTGGTGTTGATAATTATTTATTGGTTGCTTTAACGGTTTTATATCAAGCTTTTATCAGTGTTCCTCCATCAATAACCATTGTGTGCCCGGTAACATATGAAGACGCTTCTGAGGCCAGGAACAACGCTGCACCAGCCATATCTTCCACCTCTAATTATTTAATATATTCCGCCCTGATTATTTTTTTATCCACTTTGCCTGTTGGATTGATGGGCAAGGCATCGATAAAGCGAATGTCACGGGGGCGTTTGTAATCAGCCAGTTTATCCGTGGTAAACGCATTAAGTTCTTCTGCGGTCAGGCAAATACCTTCTTTTAAGACCACGAACGCCACGACATCTTCTCCGAGTTGGTCATGGGGTTTTCCCACCACTGCGCATTGCTTAACCCCGGGATGTTCATAAAGCACGTTCTCGACTTCAACGGAATAGACGTTGAATCCGCCTCTTACAATCATGTCTTTGGCGCGATCCGTAAAAAAGAGATAACCATCTTCATCACAAAAACCCATGTCGCCGGTATAAAGCCAGCCATTACGCAGTGTTTTTGCCGTTGCCTTGGGATTATTATAGTATTCTTTCATTACGTTGGGGCCGCGGATGATTATTTCTCCCACGTCTCCGGACTTCACATCATTGTCATTCTGATCGACAATTCTTAACTCCTGATCAGGTACCAGGGGGAGACCGCTGGATCCCAGCTTGGTCATGGCATCAGAAGCGTCAAGCACCGTACCGCCGGTACCCCCTTCGGTTAACAGGTAAGTATTATAAACCTTAATACCTGGCCAGGCCCCCTGCATGGAGCGAATCACTTCCTCGGGCATGGCCGATGCCCCTGACATAACGCATTGCAGTGAGGAAGTGTCGAATTCCTTGAACTTGGGATGATTCAGCATAAAGACAAACATGGCCGGGGCGCCGCCATAAACCGTGGGTTTTTCTTTGGCCATGAGCTCCAGATTGGAAATTACATCAAAAACAGGTTCCAGAATAACCACCGGCGCATAGTACAGCCACATCATCATGACCGAGCTGCATCCGCTTGAGGTAAAGAACGGGAAAACGTTCTGCAATCTGGGCACCCCATAATGAACGCGTCTAAATCCCAACGATCCGCCCAGCATGCGCCCGAAGGCTACCTTGTTGGCCTGTGTCAGGACCACGCCCTTGGGCAACCCGGTGGTACCGCTAGTGTAGATAATATCAGCCACATCTTCCGGTTTTGAGTCAACAACCGACGGCATTTTCTCGACTTCAAGCAATTGAGAAAAGGGGGTTACCCAGTCAGGAAGGTTCTGGCCTTTTTGTTCAATTCCTACAAAAACGCCCGCTTTTAAGCGATCCCGAATCTGGTCCACCAGAGGTATAAATTCATGGCCCGCAATAAAAAATTCAGCTTCCGCGTTCTCAACGATATATTCTACTTCCCGCAGGACCAGGCGGACGTTGATCGGCACAAATACAGCCCCGATCTTGTGAATAGCCAGGTAGGTGTAAAAGCATTCAGCGCTGTTTGTGAGCATAAAACCGACCTTTTGACCTTTTTTCACACCCAGGTTCAGCAGGCCTGTCGCCACCCGGTCAGATATTTCATCAATTTCTTTCCATGTATACCGAAGCCATTCTCCGTTCATGTATGACACAGAGACAAATGCTTCCCGGTCTGGAAAGTCGTCTACATTTCTTTGAAATAATTCATTAATAGTTTGTGGCATCTTCCACATAGGTATTTCTCCCCGGTAATACTCATAAGCAGATTTATTATTAATATTGAAAAGGCAGTATCGATGGCAAAGAAGAATGTTCACCAATCTTAAACATTGGCAAGGCGCGCAAATTCTGAGTGATGATTCGTACTTAGCGTACTTTGAAGAACGAAGAATGCAGCGCAACACAGAATTTGGACATTTTACGAAGCCATCATGTTATTTTTGGTCCATGACAAGACTACTCCAGCCCTCTTTATACGGCGCCATAACGCCCGGAATTAACAGAACCTCCGAGATCAGCCATTTCCCGTTGATTTTTTCATACTTGTCATCCTCAATAGTGATGGCTATCAAATCCTGTCCATCAGCCGTCTGGGTATAAAAAGCCAGCATGTACCACCTGGCCTTGGCCTTGTTTCCATTAGCCTCGATCATAGGATTGGTGAAAAAGTGCCAGGTAAACGTAAACGTTTCGTTTAAGCCCCCAAAAAACTGATTGAGTGCATCATGGCCTTGGTAACGTCCAAAATCGCCACCGTCCCATATAGCGTCCGCCGTCAGTGTTGCCAGGACAGGTTCATTATTGCCTTCCATCATGGCCTGCTCGCACCCGCGGGCATACTGGTATTTCAGCAGCTTGATCGCTTCGAGATCCGTCAGAAGCTGTACTTGCTCGGCCAGTGCCTTGATATCCACGTTTCCCATGTTTTCTCCTTTGGTGTTCTTTTTACTAGAGCGCTATCTCGGCTTGAGCGGTATTGTCCGCCTTGTTTTTCTTTTTAAAGCCGATTCTGGATATAATTGGATTGAACAATGCCTTCAGCATGAATATAATGGATTCTTTGCTTAACAAAATCTTGATTATATCTCCGATATCCTCGGGCTCGATACTGATCCAGACGTTCCATACGACGGGTTTGGTGGTTTTGCAGTACATAACCAGTGAGCCTTCAGGCGGTGTTGTGGGCGGCAGTTTAGATATATTTTCTTTCTTTTCGATATGCATTTCCAGGGCCATTTTCCCAAGGCCAGTTGAACCGCATTGCATGAGTGTTCTCCTTATTTTATATTGGCTTAATTGTTTTCTTGTTTTGCCATCGTCACTTGGTGACGATGGCGTTTTACTTGAACAGGCTGTTATGGGATATAATTCTTTTCCTGCGCTCTAACGACATAGTCCGGCGGTGACCACCAGACATCAAGATCCAAATCTTCGGCCACGACTTTGGCTGCATTATATCCGGAACCAAGCAAAACCATGCCGCCGGGATAAACGGATGCACCGCCCACGTATAGGCCTTCCACCGGTGTTTTATACTGGGAGCACTGATCGTTCGGTCTAAGATACCCCATTTGGAACATGGAGTACGCGCCCTGCTTGAAAGAACCGCGTTTCATGTCAATAAGCCTTCTTTCAATGTCTACCGGGCTGTATGAAAACTTGAACAGAACTTTGGCTTCTTCCAGATTGGTGGTGTATTGTTTCCATAATTCATAACACTTGTCTGAGATTTCCCTTTTGCTGAGATCCCAGTCTTTACCGGCCAGGTCATACGGCGCCCATGCTTCAAACCGAAGGGTATGCAGCGGCCCATAGACTTCGCTGGCACAAGCCTGATACGGATCAAAATAGGTGGTACAGGTGGCGTGTCCGTGATTCCCACTGAATTTGCCTTCTTCAAGCTCCTTATGAAAGGCATGCACATCAGCAGACGACTCTACACCGAATACGTTAATCATGGCCTCGTTAACATCGGGATTAAAAGCAGCAGCCTTATATTCAGGGGCATTCCCACGGATGCCGTAATGGGCGGTGTACAAAGAAACATCTTCCCACTGCCAGTTTTTGGTGGCATCTACCAGATCCTGAGGAACCTGATCTTCAGGCATAAATTTTAGAAATGTTTGTTCCGGATCCAGAGTGCTGACAATCGCCTTGGCACGGAATTCACGGCCGTCTTTTAGTTTGACGCCAACCGCCTTGCCGTTTTCCAGGATGATCTCATCGACCCAGGCCCATTCCAGAACTTTGCCACCACCTTGTTTGTAAGCGTTGTGAATAGCCGATGACAACGTATGCGACCCGCCTTTGACCAGGGCCGCGTTCATCATCCGGTAAATATAGAGAGGAACCAGATAACCGACATTTGGGGAATCGGGTTTGATCCCCCAAAGGGTGGCAAGATACAGCAGGGCAGACCGGACGCGATCATTTTCAAAGCCATACAGATCAATGATTTCTTCCGGCGTATTCTCAGAAACTTCCAGCATGCGTTGACCAAGCGGAGTACTGTTTAAGAGAGCCATGTTCTCAAAGGCCGGAATGGGCGGTACATACGTGGCCGGAATCAGAATTTCATCGCAGAAGTCTTTGAACTCGGCATACATTGTTCTGAATGTCTCTGCATCTTTTTCGGAAAACCCGGCAATAGACTTTGCACTCTTTTCCGGATCACGATAGAAGACCAGGGCTTTTTCATCTTTATAATGAAAGGCCATTTGGGTTTCCGGAAATATGTAATGACAATTGTTCGCTTCGAGTTCAAGATCCTTATTAGCCGGTGCCCAGTCGGCCAGCATCAGATAAATGGCATGCAGGTTGAACCGAAACGGCGTGTTGAAATCATCTGTTGCAAGCCCTCCGCCGGTTTCCCACTTTTTTTCCAAAATAAGCGTCTTTGCACCGGCTTTCGCCAGGTAAGCACCGCAGAGCAAACCGTTGGGTCCCGCTCCAATTACAATCACATCATATTCTTCATGAGGCATTTTTTTGTCCTCCTTATTTGTTTTTAATACAATCTGTTAGATTCGATCGTTACTCAACGGCAAAGCGCTCCAGATTTTCCATAAACCATTCTACTGGACGATTATTCCACCAGGACTGTTCCCGGATGCCCATGTCTTCGGCCACACAACAGGCGGCATTATAACCTGGGGCACACCAGGACAGTGAAACCGGCCACACACTGTTGCTCATATACAAATTCTTGATCGGCATCCGGTAAGGCATTCTATCTAAGTAAAACTGGTCTCCGACATAACTTCCGCCGATACCATTGCCGAATTCGGCACTCATATTGCCGCGCCACAGGTCAAGAGGAGTAACCGCCAGCACATCAACGATCTGGGATTTAAAACCCGGGGCCAATTCTTCTAAAACATCTTCTCTTCTTTTCACCAGCTCCCACTTCATGTCATCCCACCTATCAACGTGTTCACCATCAATATCCCGCCACCAGAACGGCAAAATTTCTTCAATTCGGAATGTAATGATTCCGTCTTCAGACATCTGTGTGGGGTCGACCGCAGCAGGAATGACAATTTCCCACAAATTGCCGAATGTCCTTTCCCAGTCATTGGTTTTCAGCCCAATGTAATAATTGATGTAACCTTCTATGGTTTCATTGCCGGTATAAAAGAAATGCATCTTGTTAATTATCGGATCGTATTCCGCAGACTTCCATTTGGGAAATCCTTTGAGCGCCCAGACAGTGACAGTGGAGGCCCGGGTGGAATTATCCCAGTATTTCATCTTATAGTGCAAATGAGGGGCAGCTGCTTCCATCGTATCCTCCCCGATCAGCTCCAGGGATTTTCTGGCGCCCACATTGCTGACCACTGCATGTTTGGCATATATTTTCTGTCCGGGAAACATGGCTGATTTTTCAGATAGCTGAATGCCTTTGGCCACACCGTTCTCTGTCAAAATACGCTCTACCGGAGCATTGCGCCAAAGGGTACCGCCCTGGTCCAGGTAACAGCGGGCCAAGGCATGAACCATTGAATGGTTACCACCCCTCAACTGAGCAACAGTGATGAGAAGCACGAGAGCGACTGCAAATGCACCCTGGCCCTTTTGCATCATATCCCCTGATGCTCCCACATCACCGAGTGGCATGACCATCTGTCTCACGTGCTCGTTTTCAAATGTCTGCTTGAGAAGCTCATAACCGTTCATCTCACGAAATTGCTCGACTGAATATCCCCATAAGCGGGCAAACTCCTGAAAGCCCTTGTCAAGTTTCTGGGGTGTTGGTATCGAGAAAACCAGCAATTCATTCAACTCTCTGAGTACCTCCGTATAACCGGCAAAGATATCCACAAATCGCTCAGCATCGCGCTCGGAAAAACGGGCGATACTTTCGATTGTCCCATCTGTATC
>JAJRPH010000504.1 GCA_024280875.1 Deltaproteobacteria bacterium
AGCTCCGGCACCTCGGCCAGCACCGTCTGCACCGACTGCACCAAAGCCGACTGCACCAAAGCCGACTGCACCAAAGCCGACTGCACCAAAACCATCAGCTCCGGCATCCAAACCAGCAGCTGCAGAAGGCACTCCTTTGATCGCTCCGATGCCCGGAATGATTGTTAGCTACGCGAAAGAAGTGGGAGATTCGGTCGAAAAAGGGGATTCGGTTGTGGTTCTGGAAGCCATGAAGATGGAAAATTCTCTGCCGGCACCGGTTAGCGGAACGATTAAAGCGATTAATTACAAGAGCGGAGATTCGGTTTCCAAAAATGATGTGCTCTGTGTAATCGGATAGTTTTAATTTAGCCATCCTGCTACTTTTTATGGGACCATCAAAGTTAATTTCAGGCTGGAGAAGAATGTATGAAAATCCATGAATTCCAGGCAAAACAAATTTTTAGAAAATATCAGATCCCGACACCGACCGGCGGCCTGGCGCTGGATTCTGAAAAAGCCAGGCAAATAGCTTCAGAAATCGGGCAGTTCCCGGTTATAGTGAAAGCTCAGATTCATGCCGGCGGGCGAGGGAAGGGAGGCGGCGTTTTACTTGCCCATTCCCTGGATGAGGTTTCTCAACATGCGAAATCTATTATCGGCATGAATCTGGTGACACATCAGACAGGCCCGGAAGGCAAAGTTGTTAAACAGGTTCTTGTGGAACAAGGCGTTAATATAGAAAAAGAATTATATTTAAGCCTTATTCCGGACAGGGAAACCTCCTGTATTCTTGTGATTGCCAGTGAGGCCGGCGGAATGGATATCGAAGAGGTTGCTGCGACAACGCCTGAAAAAATTATCAAGGTCTATATCAATCCCTTGAGCGGTATCCAGCCGTTTCATTGTCGGAAAGTATCCTTTGGTTTGAATCTTTTTCCAGCCGTGATGAAGGAATTTTCTCAAATGCTCACCCGGCTGTATCAGTTGTTTATTGAAAACGACTGCTCTTTGGTTGAGATTAACCCGCTGGTCATTACAAAAGAAAATAGGGTCCTGGCGTTGGATGCCAAAATGGACTTTGATGACAATGCAATGTTCCGGCATAAAGATCTTCTGGAGTTCAGGGATTTAGATGAAGAAGATCCTCTGGATGTAGAAGCATCAAAATATAATTTAAACTATATCAATCTTGATGGAACGGTCGGGAATATGGTCAATGGCGCCGGCCTGGCCATGGCCGTGATGGATACCATCAAGCTGGCAGGGGCAGAACCGGCTAATTTTTTGGATGTTGGGGGCGGAGCTACAGCGGAGATGGTTGAAAACGGGTTTAAGATCATTTTAAGCGATCACAAGGTTAAAGCGATATTAATCAATATTTTTGGCGGGATTCTGCGTTGTGATGTCTTTGCGAATGGAGTTGTGGAAGCCGCACGCAAAACTAAAATAAATGTTCCGCTTGTGGTCAGAATGGAAGGAACTAATGTCGAAGAGGGAAGGCGAATTCTTAAGGAATCCGGGCTGGCTCTTTTTACTGCTGATGACTTGAAATCCGCCGGTGAAATTGTATCAAAAATTGTTGTCTCTCAATAATGATGGCTTCGTAAAAATAGGAAATTTATTTCACATGAGTATTTTCGTTAATTCCGATACGCGGCTGCTGGTTCAAGGGATAACCGGTAAGGAAGGCCAATACCATACCCGTCAGTGTGTTGCTTATGGCACTGATGTAGTTGCCGGTGTAACACCGGGCAAAGGCGGTTTTGATATGGACGGCATTCCCGTTTTTAATGGTGTTCAGGAAGCCGCGAAACATACACACGCCAATTGCAGTATGATATTTGTCCCACCGCCATTTGCCGCTGATGCGATTATGGAATCAATCGACGCCGGTATTGAATTAATCATTGCCATTACCGAAGGAATTCCGGTGCTGGATATGATGAAGGTGAAACAGATAATTACAGGCTCCGGCTCCCGTTTGATTGGACCGAACTGCCCCGGCATTATAACCCCCGGACAGGCAAAAATCGGCATTATGCCGGCACAGATACATAAACCCGGAGGACCCATCGGCGTGGTTTCTAGATCCGGAACACTGACCTATGAGGTGGTATTTCAGCTCACCGGCCAGGGAATCGGGCAGACAACCTGCATCGGCATAGGTGGTGACCCGATTAACGGCACTAATTTTATTGATTGCCTGGAAGCATTTGAAAATGATCCTGAAACAAAGGGAATTGTGATGGTTGGCGAAATCGGTGGAAACGCCGAAGAAGATGCCGCCGAATTTATTAAATCCAATGTAACCAAACCGGTTGTCGGGTTTATTGCCGGACTAACAGCTCCACCCGGCAGACGTATGGGCCATGCCGGTGCCATCACAAGTGGCAGCAGCGGTACGGCGAGGGCAAAAATCGAAGCATTAAAAAAAGCAGGGGTTCATGTTTGTGAAAACCTGGGATATATCGGCGGGATATGTGCTGAAATTTTTCAGTCTTAAAAAATTCCATGCAGAATAATCGCTTAATTAATCTGCTGTAGATTTTTTTGGTTCCTGCTTTTCCGACAGCAGTTTAACTGATGATAATTAAAACGTTCATAATATGTCATCTGGAGAATGCGTCATGAACTGGTTTATTGCATTTCTTGGTTCTTCGATCGGTAAGAAGTTGATGATGGCGCTTACCGGCCTGTGTTTTTGTCTTTTCCTGTCAATTCATTTAATCGGTAATTTAACCCTATATGGCGGAAAAGCTATGTTCCTGTCCTATGTTGAACATCTTCACGCTTTAGGACCCTTAATTAGCGTTGCTGAGTTTGGTTTGCTGACATTTGCCATCATTCATGTCTCAACGGGTTTGATCCTGTTTTGGCAGAATCTGCAGGCCCGCCCCATTCGATACAAAGTCAGCAAGAGAGCCGGTGGGCGTACTATCGGATCCTCAACCATGCCGTATACGGGTGTGTTGATTTTAATTTTTATAGTGATTCATTTATTAAACTTTCATTTTATAGATCATTCCCGTCAAACGGTATTCCAGGCCATGAACTATACATTTTCTGCCTTGCCGTATGTTATTTTTTATACATCAGCGGTTATAGTTGTGGCAATTCATGTCAGCCATGGTTTTTGGAGCCTTTTTCAAACACTTGGGGCCAATCATACGAAGTATATGCCTGCGATAAAAGGGTTGGGTATCATACTCAGCGTGATCTTTGCCGCCGGGTTTGGTTTCATTCCTGTGTATGTCGGTTTTATTATGTAGATAAGGAAAGGTTATGAAAGCGGATACAAAATTGGACGCGAAAATTCCCGCAGGACCGCTGGAAGAAAAATGGGACCGGTACCGGTTTGATTTAAAACTCGTGAATCCTGCGAATAAAAAGAAATTTGAGATTATTGTTGTCGGTACCGGCCTGGCAGGTGCTTCAGCAGCTGCAACGCTGGCTGAACTCGGGTATCATGTTAAAAATTTCTGCATTCAGGATAGCCCGAGAAGAGCCCACAGCATTGCCGCTCAGGGCGGTATTAATGCGGCCAAAAATTACGCCAATGACGGAGACAGTGTCTGGCGGTTGTTTTATGATACCATAAAGGGGGGCGATTTCAGGGCACGGGAAGCCAATGTCTATCGCCTGGCCCAGATAAGCAATCATATTATCGACCATTGTGTTGCCCAGGGGATTCCATTTGCCAGGGATTATGGCGGTTTTTTAGACAATAGGTCGTTTGGCGGGGCACAGGTTTCCAGAACATTTTACGCCAAAGGCCAGACCGGTCAGCAGCTGTTGATAGGAGCTTACAGCGCGCTCATGCGGCAGGTCTCAAACGGAATGGTAAAACTCTTTCCCCGCAGGGAAATGATGGATCTGGTGATTGTTGACGGTAAGGCCAGGGGTATTGTGGTAAGAAACCTGATCACCGGTGAAATGGAAACTTATGATGCCCATGCCGTGGTTCTGGCAACCGGCGGTTACGGGAATGTGTTTAATCTTTCCACCAATGCGATGGCATCAAACGTCACCGCAGCTTTCCGGGCCTATAAAAAAGGCGCTTACTTTGCCAATCCTTGTTTTACGCAGATTCATCCCACATGTATTCCGGTTCACGGGACATTTCAGTCAAAACTGACATTAATGAGTGAAAGTCTTCGAAACGATGGCCGGGTATGGGTACCCAAAAAACCGGGGGATAAACGATTGCCCGGGGATATTCCGGAATCGGAAAGAGATTATTTTCTTGAAAATAAGTATCCCAGTTTCGGGAATCTTGTTCCGCGAGATGTGGCTTCCAGAAATGCTAAAGAGCAATGCGACAAGGGAAAAGGTGTCGGTGAAACCGGTCTTGCCGTGTATCTTGATTTTGAAGATGCCATAAAACAAGTCGGGGAAAATGTGATTGCCGGTAAATACGGCAACCTATTTGAAATGTATAAAAAAATAACCGGAGAGAATCCCTATAGAGCCCCAATGATGATTTTTCCGGCAGTTCATTATACCATGGGCGGTCTTTGGGTGGATTACAACCTGATGAGTACGATCCCAGGCCTGTTTGTACTTGGAGAAGCCAATTTTTCCGATCATGGCGCCAATCGCCTGGGTGCAAGTGCCCTGATGCAAGGGCTTGCCGATGGGTATTTTGTGATTCCTTATACCATTGGCGGGTATCTGGCCCAGACGTCTTTTTCTAATGTGAATCCATCAATCAGTTCAGAATTTAAACAAAGCGTTAAACAAATTCATGAGAAGGTTGAAAAACTTCTTTCAGTAAACGGTAAACGGACGGTTTCAGAATTCCACCGTGAGCTTGGGCTGATTCTCTGGGAGCATTGCGGTATGTCACGAAACGAAGAGGGTTTATCAAAGTCCTTATCCATGGTTAATAATTTACGACACGAATACTGGGAAAATGTATACGTGCCCGGGACCGGCAAAGACTTCAATCAAAGCCTTGAAAATGCAGGGCGTGTTGCGGATTTTCTGGAATTCGGTGAATTGATGATCAATGACGCCTTGGCACGAAAAGAATCATGCGGTTGTCATTTTAATACCGCTTTTCAAACCGAAGAGAATGAGGCCAAACGAGATGATGAAAATTTTTGTCATGTTGCTGCCTGGGAATATACCGGTGATGCCCAAAAGCCCAATTCCCATAAAGAGTCATTGTCATTTGAAAATGTTGAATTAAGCCAGAGGAGCTACAAGTGATATCAAAGACTATTAATTTAACATTAAAGGTGTGGCGCCAGAACCGCGAAGAAAAAAAAGGGCGTTTAGAAAATTATCATGCAAAAGACATCTCCGTTGATATGTCATTTCTTGAAATGATTGATGTGGTTAATGAAGATTTGACTAAAAACCGGAAGGAACCCATTGCATTTGATCATGACTGCCGGGAAGGTATTTGCGGGATGTGCGGTGCTGTTATTAACGGTCGGGTTCACGGGCATGAAAAAGAGACCACATTATGCCAGCTGCATATGCGCCATTTTTCTGATGGTGATACCATTGTTATTGAACCCTGGCGGTCACGTGCTTTTCCTCTGATCAAAGATCTTGTGGTTGACAGAAGCGCTTTGGATAGAATTATTGCCGCCGGCGGGTATATTTCCGTGAATACCGGCGGTGCGCCGGATGCCAATGGATTACCCATTGCCAGGGAAGTTGCTGAAACAGCATTTAATGCGGCTGCCTGTATCGGGTGCGGGGCCTGCGTGGCGGCTTGCCCCAATGCGTCGGCCATGTTGTTTGTCAGCGCCAAGGTTTCCCACCTTGCGCTGCTTCCTCAGGGAAGACCCGAAGCGGCCAAGCGCGTTCAAGCAATGGTGCGACTGATGGATGAATGTGGTTTTGGCAATTGTTCAAATGAAACCGAGTGTGAAGCTGAATGCCCCAAGGGTATATCCATTTTAAACATTGCCTGGCTGAATCGGGAATTCTTAAAAGCAGAATTTTCTTGATTCATTTTAATTAAAATTGTTGTATAGAAATCAGATATAGAAAAGTTGTAATGAATAGAGACTTTTCTTCTTAAATTGCGCGAGAATAAGGAGAATTGCATGAAAAAAATTAATGTGGCAGGGATGTCATCTTTGATCGGCGGGCTTTGCTATTTTGGCTATCATGAACTTTCCGGTTTTATGGGTAAATCCGGTAATCTGAATGCTTACAACAAACAGCCAGGTATTGGACCGAATAAGTCGTTGTATGATGTTCTTGATGTTGCGAATTTTGACTGGATTGGCAGTATCCCGTGGAAACCGATTCAGGATGCCGCAAATTATGTGGTGAACATGCCAATGTGGCTATTGATGGTCATTGCCGGGTCTTTTTTACTGATTATTGGCGGGATATTTGTTAAAAAATAGGTGACAACTTTTGTTTTTAGTGCCGGAGGATAGACAATCGTTTCCTCCGGCATTCTTATTTATTTTTTTGATTTTAGCGCGGACTGGAGTTTTTCAGCAAGATCGCCCAATGTCGCGAAAGATGAGGGTTCATTCTTTGGAGTAAATTTCTTCCAATCATCACCACTGCCTTCAATGCCGAGCGTTATCTTTCGAGCATCGGCATGGATTTCTTCAACTTTAACGCCGATGGTTGCATCAATTTTTAATTTTTTGATTTCTGACGCATTCGGAGCGCTGTTAATTTTTGATTTTGGTAACAGGCCGACAATACCGGGTTCAAGATTAATAAAGTACCCGAATGATTCTTTTTTTTTAATTCTTCCGGAATAAATTTTTCCAATAGAATACTTTTGAGTTATATTTAGCCAGGGATCTCCCTGTGCATCTTTCATGCTCAAAGAAATTCTTTTTTTGATAGGATCTACCTCTTTGATCGTTACTGCTACCTCATCGCCTGGAGACACAACATCTTCAGCGCGTAAGATGCGTTTCAGATAGCTCATTTCACTGATGTGCACCAATCCTTCGATACCCGGTGCGATTTCTACAAAAGCACCGAAATCGGCACATCGGGTTACTTTGCCGTTAGTTTTATCACCGGTTTTAAACTGTTGTTGAACTGTTTCCCAGGGATCGGCGGTTGCCTGTTTAGCAGACATGGATATTTTGGACGTCTCCGGGTTAATATCCAATATTTCGGCTTTGATAGGATCATTTATTTTTAAGATTTCATCCGGGTGCCCTATACGTGTCCAGGAAAGTTCTGAAATATGAATCAGCCCCTCCAATCCGGGAACAATTTCAACAAAAACACCATACGGCATAATGGTGTTAACCGTACCGTCAATAATATCCCCCTTTTTGGCGTTTTTGAAGAATTCTTTTTTTACGTCTTTCTGTTCCTGTTTCAGTAATTCACGTCTAGAAACAACGATATTTCTACCCCGTTCTTCAAATTTTGTAATCAGAAAATCAAAGCTTGAACCGACATATTCGTCCTGATTTTCAACATATCGGGTGTCTATCTGACTGATGGGGCAGAATGCGATTTTTTTCATTATACTGACCCGGATGCCGCCTTTACACACCTCGGTTACCTTGCCTTCAACCGGAATGCGGTTTTTATATGCATCATACAGGAGATGATCCCCGCCGGCACCGGATATTGATTTAGACAGGCGGATTTCACCATCAGAGATTGATACCACATAAAGATCAAGCACATCGCCGGTTTTGCATTCTAATTCTTTGTTTGCGTTTAATAATTCGTTTTTTTCAACAACACCGTCTGTTTTAG
>JAJRPH010000505.1 GCA_024280875.1 Deltaproteobacteria bacterium
GGTGTGCTTTAATTGCGTTGGCTGAGAGCTCAAGCATAAACTCATTGCGATTACATGTATAAAGCCGATCGAGATTCCGGCCCAGGCAGTCGTCGTTGTATTTTCCGGCTGTGGATTGATGCAGGGATACAATATTTTCAAATTCCTTTGGGCTACACCGTCACAGTATGCATGCTGTTTTGGCAATCCATGCTCAACAACGTAAGCCATCTTATTTCTAAAAAATTCAACATATATAATCAGATGCACAATAAAAAATCAACCACGAAAATAAACCCCGAATTTTCCTTTAAGATTCTGCCCTACGAAACCGTCTGCTCATTGAATTTAGTATACTGTCCCCGAAATTATTTACCGGGCAAAATTTTTCGGTATGTGTTAAGAAAAAACTTTTAACACCAAAGATTATAATTATAATTATGATTATGAATTTTTCAAGGCATAGCAAAATCTCTCTGACCCGGCCTTGAAGAACAGGTTTTAAGATTCTAAAAGAACCAAAGGCCCAAAATTGCTGAAAATATATATTGATGCGGATGCGTGTCCGGTAAAGAATGAAGTCTACCGGGTGGCGGAGCGGTACGAACTGGACGTGATCCTGGTGTCCAATACATGGATGAACACCCCCAACTCAGACCTGATACGACTGCAGGTGGTTGACGGAAAATTTGATGCGGCAGATAACTGGATTGTGGATCATGTTAAAACAGACGACATTGTGATCTCAGCAGACATTCCCCTGGCTTCCAGGTGCATAGAAAAAGGCGCCCATGTGCTCGGCATCAAAGGACGTGAGTTTACAAAAGACAATATCGGCGACATCATGGCCACCCGGGAAATTATGTCCCACCTCCGGGATCTCGGCACCATGACCGGCGGTCCTGCCCCGTTTCAGAAAAAAGACCGCTCCCGCTTTCTCCAGTCTCTTGACCGGATCATTCAGTCGATCCAGAAAAAAAAGCTGTAATACGCCTTGCTAAAAATATTAGATCATACAGATATTTCCGAGTAATAATACGGCATTGAATCTTTGAAAAAAATATAGTAATAACGAACTGTTTCAAATCGCATTTCAAATAACCGGACAGAATGTGCAGAATGAAAAAAACATCATTTTTTATCATTGTTATGATCATGTTCGTGTCGTCCTGCTCCAATCCCGGCGATCCGGAAAAAGTGCTGGCCCGGGCCCGAAAATACTTTCAGCAGGGCAATTATGAAAAAGCGCTACAGGACTATATCTGGTTTCACAACAATGCGTTAAAGTATAAACCATCATTATACGGCGTCCGGCTGTCGTTTGCGTTACTGGACTGGATAGAGCTGGGCAAAAAGTATCCCAAAGCCCACAATGCATTAATCGATATCCGGAACCGAAAAACGGATCTGATAAAAAAAGGGCACGGCACGCTGGAATTATTTCACGATGTCAAATCAATCAACAAGTATTTATATGAAACCAAAAGAACGGTTGATTTGTATAAAGAAATGACCGTCTGCGACTTTGAGCTGGCAAAAAGATGCTATTGCCTGGCAAAAAATGATCTAATCGCCCATCAGGAATTTGAAATCTGCAACCAGTTCATGAAAGCGCCCCTTTTCATTGTCCGAGACATGAGACAGATGCTGGATAAAAATATTGAAATTTATAAAACCAACCAGTGGGCGGATGAAGCGCACCTGGAATGGAGCATTCAGCATTACCTGAAAGAAACGGAATACACGCTGATTGTTCTGGTTAAAAACAAACGGTTTGTCGAAGCCAACCAGTTTTTAGTCGATGCGTCAAAAGACATTGATATTGCGAGAATCAAAACAGGCCTGTCCGACCTGAAAGATAAATATATGACTAATTCATGAACATTTTAATGTTAAATTATGAATTTCCCCCCATCGGCGGCGGCGCCGGAAAAGCGACGTCTAATTTAGCTGCGGAACTTGCCCGGATGGGCCACCAGGTGGATGTGCTCACATCAAGAATAAAAGGGCAGCCCGCAAAAGAAAGGATGAACGGATTTACCGTATACCGGGTGATGAGCTGGCGGAAAGGCATACATGACTGCGGCTTTCGCGGGGCATTGACATATGTGCTTTTGGCGATTTTTAAATTTCTTCAATTAACACGGAAAAACCAATACGATGTGATTCATTATTTTTTTGGATTACCCACGGGTTTTTTGTCACTCTTGCCTGGCCCGCATAATAAAGTGCCATATTTTATTTCTTTGAGAGGGTCGGATGTTCCCGGTTATGATCAATACAACAAAGGTCTTGAAAAAGTTCACCGGTTACTGGTGCCGCTAACCCGAAAAATCTGGAGAAATGCCGGGCAGATCATCGCAGTCACCAACAGTCTGAAAAAGACCGCGCAGCTGACCGCCCCTTTACAAAAATTCCATGTGATACCCAATGGGGTGGAATCGAAATTTTTAAAGGTGCTGCCGCCTGTAAACAAAAAAAATGATGAACTGAAGTTAATTTCAGTCGCAAGACTTATTGAAAGAAAGGGAATCGATCATCTTTTATATGCTTTAGCAGATTTGCGAGATCCCGATATCTCCCTTCTGATCGTTGGGACAGGAAATTTTGAGACACAACTTAAAAAAATATGCAGGGGGTTATCACTGGAAGAGGTTGTTACTTTTTATGGATTCTGCAATCCTCAGGTTCTCCCCGAGCTCTATGCCCAATATGATGTATTTATCCTTCCATCACAGGCCGAGGCTTTTGGTAATGTTTTCGCTGAAGCCATGGCTTGTGGTCTACCGGTTATCGGAACCAATATCGGAGGGATTCCTGATTTAGTCGGCAAAGAAAACGGTATTTTAACAAGGCCGGGGGATATTAACCAAATAAAGCATGCGATTGTTACGCTGCAAAAGTCACATAAGCTGCGCACGCAGATGCAGCTTGAAAACAGGAAAAAAATTATTGCACAATACAGCTGGAAAAGCGTGACAAATCAGCATATCACTCTTTATCAAGAAAAAAATCCCATTTAATAATTATGCTCTCACTGGTGCCCGAAATATATCAAATGAAGAAAAGCATCCGATCGTCAAGAAAAGATCTGGATCGGTTGCGTTTAAACCTTTTTCAAAAACAAATCCGCAATATATATGAGAATGTGCCATTTTACAGGGAAGTGTTTAAAAAATTACACATCGCGCCGGAAGATTTTCAAAAAATCCATGACCTGAGGAAACTTCCCATTATTATGAAAGAAGACATTCGGAATAACAGAGAAAAGTTTTTTAATGAGAAAATGAATTCAGAAAAATGTTTTCACAGCTTTTCCAGCGGATCAACAGGGCAGCCGTTTTCGAGCTACTTTGACAAGCGGTGCTGGGTGCGTAAAAAATACTTATCCAAATTACGCGCCCGGTTCTCATGCGGGATACACCTGGGAGACCGGGTGGCAATCTTTGAATCCGAACCTGCTGAAAACCTGAAAAGGCTTAACGGGTTTCATCCGCTTCGGGATCTTCTTCTGTACATACAATATTTCTCAATATTTGATGATATTGACGCATTACTAAAACGCCTGATCGAATTCAAACCGCAAAACGCCTATGGCCCGCAGAGTTTTTTCTTTTACTTTGCCCGGGAAGTACAAAAGAACAAGCAGACGCTTTCTTTTTTAAAAAGAATTTATACGAGTTCAGAATACGGACAGCGCCATGCGGCACAATTTATCAGAGATATCCTGCAAGTCGAAATATACGATATATATGGATCAACAGAGTTCAAGGAAGTGTCGTGGGAGTGTGAACAGCATCAGGGATACCATATTAATGAAGATGAGGTTATTTGCGAGATCTTAAACGGTAATATCCCGGCTGCTCCCGGTGAAGTCGGGGAAATTGTCCTGACGGATCTTCGAAATCATGCCATGCCGCTCATCCGGTATCGTATTCACGACCGCGGCAAAATACTTCAGGAAAACTGCCCCTGCGGGCGCACGTTTTCACTAATGCTCCCGGTTGCCGGACGTGCTTCGGAATATATCCGACTGCCGGACGGTGAAAAAATTTCGCCATTTCGCTTCACCACTGCCATAGAAAAATTTTCAGGGCTCCTACAATATCAATTCATCCAGGAATCGAGAGCAGATATTGTCATCAAAGTAATCATAGACGAAAAAACCAGCGCTAAAACCTTTACGAATATTGAACAAATGATAAAAAACATCACCAAAGGACAGATGAGGGTGACTGTCCGGAAAACAGACAGGATTTTGCCGGAGGAAAACGGCAAATTTAAAGTCGTTAAAAATATGATTCAGGAACCGGCCTTGGCCTAAAAACAAAAAGGGGACAATCAACGGATCACTCTATGACCAAACTATCGAATAACAAGTTTATTTTAAATTTTACCCCCACCGGAATGATTCCGACAAAAGAAATGACACCGAATGTTCCGGTTCAGCCGGAAGAAATTATTCAGCAGGTCTCAGAAGCTGCTGAACTCGGGGTCAACATGGTGCACCTCCATGCCCGGAGCCCCGAGACCGGAGAACCGACATACAAAAAAGGTCTGAGTGCCTTGAGCTGAAAAAAGATGCGAAACCGGATTTTGGAAGCCTGACGTTGAGTTCATTAAACTTCAACAACCAGGCAAGTATCAATTCTCCGGAAATGATCCAAAAACTTGCGAAAAAAATGCTGGAATCAGGTATTAAGCCTGAACTGGAAGCTTTTGACCTGGGAATGATCAACTATGCTAAATATTTAATCCGCAAGGGACTGCTCAAGCCACCGTATTATTTTAACCTGATTTTAGGGAACATTGCATGTGCCCAACCGAATATGCTGAATCTGGGATTAATGGTCAACGAGCTGCCGGAAAATTCCCTATGGTCGGTCGGCGGCATCGGTGACTGGCAGTTGCAGATGAACGCCATGGCAATTGTCTCCGGCGGAGGTGTCCGTGTGGGACTTGAAGATAATATTTATTTTGATCAGGAAAGAAGCCGGCTTGCTTTAAACCGGGAATTGGTGGAACGGATACTCCTTGTTGCAAAAGCACTGGGCCGAGAGCCTTACTCTCATAAAGAAGCCCGCGAAATTCTTTGCAAGAGGAGAAGAATGATGAAACATACAATTATTTATTTCAAACACCTCTGGTCAAAAGCTCGCCACAGTAGCTTGCTCCGGCTTTTTTTTGATGGTCTTGCCAGGCTTGAGGTTCGTATTGCACCCTATTACCTTTTTCAGGAAATCATTTCCCCGGAAAATCCACCAAAACGTCCGTCTGGGTTTGAAGACTATGAAATGAGTTTCTGGGGACTGGAAGAAATAAAGCAAATGGCGTTAATTCCCGTTCGAAAATTCTCCGAAGAATTCCTTGTACAACGATTAAAAGACGGACAAAAATGTATTGGTTTAAAAAAAGATAATGAGCTTGCTGCCTTTTCCTGGTGTAATCTCAAAGAAATCTCTGTAAAATGGAATCTGTTTCCGTTGAAAAAAGACGAGGCCTATCTGTTTGACGCATATACTCTCCTGGATTATCGAGGTAAAGGAATTGCGCCCTTTCTGAGCTTCCATCTTTATAAAGAGCTACAAAAACTCGGGCGCACAAAGCTTTATAGTTACAGTGATTATTTTAATACATCTGCGGTAAGGTTTAAACAGAAATTAGGTGCTAAAAAAATAAAGCTGTTTTTGGTCATCGATCTGTTTGGAAAATGGTATTTCAGTTTTCTTCTTAAAAATTTTCAAAATTAAAGATCAACGCAATGCCCTCGATTACCATCATAGACAGTATCAGAAAGATCCACAAAGGCCAATGGAATGAATTAGCTGAAGACAATTTTTTCGCCAGTCACGGCTGGCTGCTCACGGTCGAAGAAAGTATTTTAAAAGAATTGATACCGATATACTTCCTTTATCAAAAAGACTTACGAATATTAGGCGCAGCTGTATGTTATCTAATCCCCAAAAACTTAAAAATGGTTTTTCCTGATGATCTTTTGTTTGGAAGGGCTAATAAAATTTTTAGCTTACTGGGGATATCATTCATGCCGGTTATGGTTTGCTATCCTTTCTATGCTTATGGCAAACATTTTTTTCTCAATACAGATCTTGCTCCTTTACAAAAAGAAAGAATTATTAAAAATTTATTAGACGCAATTGAACAGGAAGCAAAAAAAAAGAACCTATCCCTGAGTTTTCCCAGGGTCCTGCCACAAGAAAAAATACTCATCAAACAATTATGCCAAAGGGGATATTTTCAAACCTTAGACCTTCCTCAGACATATATGGATATTTATTGGGATTCTTTTGATGGTTATAAAAAACATATTCGAAAACGCAGTCTCAAGATGAAAAAAAATATTGTCCAGGAGATCAATAAGAACCGAAAATCAGGAGTTACCATTGACAGGGTTAAGAATCTTAACAGTCAGGAAAGACGCCTTTACAAACTGCTAAATGACAATTCGTTGAAATACAGTAAACTGCCGATGCCTTTTCAGGAAAATTTTCTGAGCCGATTAAAAAAGAACATTGGAGATGACCTGATAATTTATCAAGCCACAAAAAAAGGCCGCATATCCGGGGTATTGGTTATGTTAAAATACGGAGACACTGTCTATCTCCCTTTTTCGGGAATTGACCATTCTCTTGCGCTAAATGATTTCACATATTTTAATATTTGCTTTTATCGTCCCATCGCAGACGCCATAAACGAGAATATTAAAAAAATTTATTATGGAGCAGGCCCATACTATCCAAAACTCCAGCGTGGATGCAAAATTCAAAAAGCCTATTTTTTCCACAAACCCTGTTATCCGGCTTCAAAAATGGCTGTAAAACTTTGGTTTTGTCTCCACCAGTACTGGTACCAAAAAAAATTACCTCAATCGCAAGATTCAGTTTGAAATTATTTTTTTTCCCCGGGGCAACGATAAATAAATGAATGGCAAAAAAATATAAATATGACAGAGTTCTTAAAAAAAATACGACCTGAAATTGATGGCAAGGGTTTCCAATAACATACAGTATACTGAGTGGAAAATTATTGCAGCAAAAATGCTTTTAGACAAAGGGAAATCACCTGATGTGTGGAATTACCGGATTTGTCCATAAAGATCCGCATCAGCCGGTTGACATGAAAATACTCCGGCGGATGACAGATATCATGCGTCACCGGGGACCGGATGGTGAAGGGTTTTATCAGGGACCCGGGGCCGGGCTTGGATTTCGCCGGTTGAGTATTATTGACCTTGAAACCGGTGATCAGCCGATATCCAATGAAACCCATTCACTGAGCCTGATCTGCAATGGCGAAATATATAATTATCTGGAACTTCGCAAAAAACTGGTCCAAAAAGGACATTTTTTCCGGACAAAAACGGATACTGAAGTCATTGTCCATTTGTATGAGGAATATGGGCCAAAATGCCTGTCGCATTTACGGGGGATGTTCGCATTTGCACTCTGGGACAATGACCGGCAGCAGCTGTTTTTAGCGAGGGATCGATTAGGAATAAAACCCCTTCATTATGCTGTCGGCAAAAACGGCACCCTGTATTTTGCATCTGAACAGAAATCGATTCTTGTCGCCGACCGTATTGAGCGGGACATCAATGCACAAGCCTTTAAAGATCTCTTTACTTTTGGATTTATTCTTTCTCCTAAAACCCTTTTTCAGAATATCCATGTTGTTGCCCCGGGGCACTATCTCGTATACAAACACGGCAACGTCTCCGTAAACCGATACTGGGACCTTTCATTTCCCGAAAGGAATCTGAGACAAAAATATTCCGAAGACACCTGGGCGGAAAAACTGTGTGAAAAACTCCAGGAAGTGGTTTCCCTCCATATGCGCAGCGACGTTCCGGTGAGCGCCTGGCTGAGCGCCGGTATTGATTCAAGCGCTGTGGTTTCCCTGATGAAAAATCTGACCGATGTCCCGGTGCATACCTTTTCCCTGACATTTGCGGACCATCCTTCTTATGATGAAGTGACATTTCAAAAAACCCTGGATCAATTTCCGGGGTATCATTTACCCAATGAACGGGTTGCGGTAACGCAAAAACATTTTGATCTACTCTCTAAAGGGCTATGGCACCATGAAGACCCGACATCGTCCGCAAACTATATCACACGGATGCTGTTGGCAAAAGCATCTGCCCGGCAATATAAAGTGGTGCTCACCGGTGAAGGTGCGGATGAGATTTTTGGGGGTTATCCCTGGTATCGGTTCAACACGCTGTGCCGGCCTTTTGCTGTTTTGCCGACATCCTTACGCCGGGTGATGCTCGTGGTAACAGGGACTTTAAAAAAAAGGCCATGGTCCAGCAGCGTTTTTCTATCACCCCATAAAATGGATTTAAATCGTTATGCGCAACTTTTGGGTTCATTCGGATTCGACAACACCATCGAGCGGGTATTTGCTGATCAGTGGCATCAGTCCATCGCCGAAAAACCGAACAACTATAACGATCTCACGGATAATCATCAGTTTAACAATTGGCATGACTTTGAAAAAATGCAATACATGGAAACCAAAACGCGTCTTGCAGACTATATTGTCCGGGGGCTGGACCGCGCATCCATGGCGCA
>JAJRPH010000506.1 GCA_024280875.1 Deltaproteobacteria bacterium
CATCTGTTGCGTTTTCACCGGCATAGCGCGCTGAATAAACACCGGGCGCGCCACCTAAAGCATCCACGCACAGACCGGAATCATCTGAAAGTGCCGGCAGTCCCAGGACGCGTGCGGTAAAGCTTGATTTTTTATACGCATTGTCGTCAAATGTTTCGCCGTCCTCCTCGACTTCCGGAATCGGGCCGAAGTCGTCCAGGTTTTTGATTGTAATAGGAAAGTCTTTTAAAAGGTGCTTTATTTCTTTGGTCTTTCCGGGATTTCGCGTAGCAATGACCAAGGTCAGTTGATTGTCCATGTTTTACCTTTATTATTTATATATTAATTTTATATTTCCATAATTCTGTACAAAACCTCTGTTTCTAAATAATGAAAAGGTTCTCATTAATTCTCATGAAGGATTCAGGTTTTAAATTTGTCCTGCAATGGCACATGTTTTTATACATTGCATGCACAGTTATGCAGTTTAAATGAAATAGTTTAATCGTTGATAAACCGCGCGCATTACATGGAATTTATGACAGCTCAATTTTATACAGAAAGGGAATGGTTTTGTAAAGGTCTTACGAGGGATTGGAAAGACGATGTTCTGGTTTTTTATTGGATCATCAATGTCGTTTAGGTTATATGACAAAGCTGGAGCGGATTATAAACCGGTGCCTTTTTTTAATTTTTTCCCGCCGGTTTCGCAATAATCATTAATAACGCTGGCAGCAGCGTTAAACTCATCATTGTCCACTCTGCCGTATTCTTCAATTATCTCTTTTGCCAGTTCTTGTGTTTCGACTTCACCGCGCAGATACAGCCGTTTGGTGATTAAGGCTTTAAAACCGGGAATGGAATTATAAGAAAGCTCAGGGTTGTTCATATAAAGTTTCTTTTTTAATTTGCCCACCCGTTTTTCATATTCGGACAATTTTTTCTTTAATTTATTTTGCAGCTTGATGTTTTCCGGCAGTGTAATTTTAAATGGCTTAATCATTGAAAAACCTTTTGATATTTTTTTAGCAAAACCAAAGAGAGAACGGGTTGGCTGAAATTTTCTTTTTTTTGCAGAACAGATTTTAAAAACACGGAGATTTTTTTTTAGCAATACCAAAAGGAAAAATCAAGCACAAAAATGAACAGTGTTTATTTTAATTAAAAGTGTTTAATTTTCTTGGGTTTTATTTTTGCAGTTAAATGGGTTTCTGAAAAATTTGGAAAAAGAAAAAACTTTACACCATTAAAAGGATTGATATATTAATTTTTGACTAACTCCATTTTGAGAATTAATTACCCGATGTAAGGAAAATATTATGCATAAACTTTTAGTGGATCAGCCGGGCGCAAAAAAGTTTCTTTTAGGAAACGAAGCCATTGCCCGTGGCGCAATTGAAGCGGGACTGGCTTTTGCCACGACCTATCCGGGAACCCCGTCATCTGAGATTTCTTTAAATTTTTTCCAGATTGCCCAGGAAAGCGATCTGTATTTTGAATACAGCACCAATGAAAAAGTTGCTCTTGAAGTGGCGGCCGCAGCTGCCAATGCCGGGGTCCGCAGCATGTGCGTTATGAAGCATGTGGGGGTTAATGTGGCGGCAGACGCCTTAATGACTCTGGCATATGTCGGTGTCCGCGGCGGCCTTGTGATATTGACGGCAGACGACCCGTACATGTTTTCCAGCCAGAATGAACAGGATAATCGGTATTACGGAAAGCTTTCCGGTTTGCCGATTTTAGAACCGTCTTCAGCCGAAGAAGCAAAAGAAATGATGGCTTATGCGTTTGAACTGTCCGAACAACTGGCAGAACCCGTTATTTTAAGGACAACCACCCGCCTGAACCATTCCACGGCCCCGGTTGTTTTCGGAGAAATGAAAAAACCGGTCACCTTCGGAGATTTTCCCAAAGACCCCTTTAATTATGTGACCGTACCAGCGGTTTCCCGCAAACTTCATATAAAGCTTTTAAAAAACCTGGAAAAAGCCGAGGAACTTGCCTGCGAGTCTGCCTATAACTTTATCAAAGGCAGCGGCAGCTGGGGTATTATCTGCAACGGGGTCAGTTATAACTATGTGACGGATGCTGTCCGGGACTTAAATATTGTCGATAAAGTTAAAATCCTGCGCGTCGGGTTTTCCCATCCCATGCCGAAAAAGTTGATCCAGTCTTTTATCAAAGATTGTGAAAAGGTTCTGGTGGTTGAAGAAGGCGAACCCTTTATGGAAGAGACGGTCAAGGCATTTGCCCAGGAAGTGCAGTATACCAATACGGTAATGGGAAAAGATTCGGAATTATTTTCAAGACTTTTTGAGTTCGACCCCGCCATGGTCAGGACAAACATTGCAAAATATTTTGGCGTACCTTATGAGGCCAAAGATCTGCCCGATCTTTCAGATATTCCGGAACTGCCTCAACGTCCGCCGACGCTTTGTGCCGGGTGCTCGCACCGCGCGGTGTTTTATGCTGTGAACGAGGCTACCGAGGGAACCGGGTCGATCCGGACCACGGATATCGGGTGTTATACTTTGGGGTTTCTCCCGCCATTGTCCGCCGGCGATTTTCTGATCTGCATGGGGTCATCCGTCAGCACCGGCTGCGGGTTTTCAAAAACCATAGACAAGAAAGTGATTTCCTTTATCGGTGATTCCACATTTTTTCATTCCGGTATTCCGGGACTGGTGAACGCGGTATTCAATAATCATGATATAAATCTGATTATTTTAGATAATCAGATTACGGCTATGACCGGCCATCAGCCGCATCCGGGAGTTGATATGAAAGGGATGAATTATGAAGGATTCAGCCAGATTTCCATTGAGTCAGTTGTCAAAGGGATCGGCGTTGAGCATATCAGCGTGATCAAGCCGTACAATGTGAAAAAAAGCATTGCCGCCATCAAGGAGGCCATTGACCACAAAGGCGTTTCCGTGATCATTGCCAAACAGGGCTGCACATTGTTTGAACGCAGCTTGAAAAAACATGTGGGAAAGCCCTTTTATGTGAGTGATAAGTGCAAAAATCACAGGAATTGTCTCAATGATCTTGGGTGTCCGGCATTTTATGTGGAGGATGAAAAGGTACGGATTAATCCGACCCTTTGCTCGGGTTGCAGCGTTTGCGCCCAGATTTGTCCGGAACATGCTATACTGCCTCTAAAGAGCTAATGACATAGGAATGGAAAATATTATGGATATAACACGTTTAATTATAGTAGCAGTTGGCGGTCAGGGGAATCTTTTGTCTTCAAAGGTGCTGGGTGAAGCGGCATGCCGGCTCGATGTGCCCGTCCGGATGAGTGAAATCCACGGTATGGCCCAGCGGGGCGGGGTGGTGGAATCCGCGATGATTTTTGGCGATGCCCAAAGCACTATTATATCTGACGGTGAAGCAGACCTTTTTCTGGCTTTTGAGCCCTTGGAAGCGCTGCGGGCATTAAACCGGTGCAATTCAAAAACCATTGTCATTACCAATACGTCCAAGCTGCCCCCGTTTACCGCAGCCATCGGCAAAGGCGCGTACCCGGACATTGAAACCATAAAGAAGCTGATTCAGTCAAAGGTCGGTCAGTTGATTACCTTAGATGCCAATGCCCTGGCAAGAGAGGCAGGCAATGAATTGTCGGTGAATATGGTATTGCTCGGCGCGCTGATCGAGACAAACGTTCTGCCGATAACCGCAGAAAGCATTCATGATGCTATCTCTGAAACCACCAAAAAAGCGTTTGTGGAGACTAATATCAAAGCCGTCGAACTTGGTCGTTCAGCCGTTTCAGGGACCATCTAACGCCGGAGCAGCACAGGCACTGCGTTATTCAGCCATCGAAGTAAAGAAACTACGTCTTCAAGCTGAAATGCCTTGTTCCTGCACCGCTCCACCGCTTGAAACCTGAAAGGGAGCACCAAATGGCTGCGTTAAAATCTTCTTCAAAATGCTCACATGCATTCGTATGCTCCGCTTTTTCAGAAGATTTTGCTTTGCCCTTTGGCGTGATCTGAATTTTTGAGCTTGTTTTAAAATTCCCGGTTCTATAGGTCCTCCGTGGGAACCCAAACTGGGTCAATTGTTCCGGAATCAATCAAATTCTGCAATCAGGCATTATTCTGTTCTCTAAATTGAAAGTCGGTAAGCGTTCACAGGGCACCGCATCTGCTTTGTTGCCGAGCACTTGAAGTACAAAAGTACGTCTATGCGCTCGGCGCCTCA
>JAJRPH010000507.1 GCA_024280875.1 Deltaproteobacteria bacterium
CGGAGGCGAAAAATAACAAAAAAACCGAAAACGCTATCTCAAAAAATAAAATTGCAAGTATCATATTAATAATCAAGGTGTTATATTGTAGTAAAAAAAGTTAACCGGACAGCAGTGATTTACAATATATAAATCTTCGGCAAGATCCAATGTGATTTCAATTGATTTTGGGACCAATTGATTAAGCATTGGCACGATTTTTTTTATTGTATCGTTTAAATTCGTTGGCTGAAAATTATATTCGGCCTTACGGCTGAATGCGAGGATTTTTTTAATTAGAGACACCCCTCTTTGTGCCGCTGAATGGGCTTGCTGTAATAATTTTTTATCTTCCGGTCTTGCCTGATCCTTCAGCAATTCAATATTGCCGGATATGATGTAAAGAAAGTTGTTAAAATCGTGTGCAATGCCGCCTGTCAGAGTACCGATGATCTCCAGTCTCTGGGACTGGCGAAGCATGCTTTCAGTCTCACGTTCCCTGGTTACGTCCTTTTTTACGGCGATATAGTTGATGATTTTGCCGGTGTTTTTATCAATAATCGGGGAGATGGTCGAACTTTCTTCATAGAGTGTGCCGTCTTTTTTTTTGTTAAAAAAATATCCGGACCATACCTCTCCTTTTCCAAGGGTATCCCATATTGCTTTGTAAAAAGACGGATCATGCTTTTTGCTTTGCAGAATTTTCGGGTTCTGGCCAATAGCTTCCTCTTTGCTGTAACCCGAAATCTTTTCAAAGGAAGGATTAACATATGTTATGATGGCGTTGCTGTCGGTAATGACAATGCTTTCGCTGGCCTGCTCAATGCATTCTAACAGAATTTCAAGTTCCCTTTGTTTTTTTTCCGTGTCACTGATGTCTACCGCAAAACCTATCACGCCTGTCGATTTCCCGTTTACCGTTAAAGCAGATGCGTGATACAGTACGGGGAAAATGGCCCCATCTTTTTTCCTTGCCAGATATTTTTGAGGGACGGATTTTTTACTCTTAAATACATCAATAAAATGATTTAAGGCTTTCTGTCTGTCCTCCGGGGCTATTAAGTCAAGAGTGTTAAGACCTCGCGCAATATCACCGGTTGTGTAGCCGAAAGTTTTTAACGCCGGTTGATTCGCAAATACAACATCACCTTTTTTATCTGATTTAAAAACAGTCAATGGCAACAAGTGAAGCAATTTCCGGTACCGTGATTCGCTCATTGCCTTTGCTCGCTCGGCGTTCTTTTTTGATGTAATATCCCGGCTTTCGGACACTATATATTTCACTTTTCCGAATTTGTCAGATATCGGGTGCAGGTTATAATCGATCCATCTTAAGCTGCCGTTGGCAGTTTGTACCTCGACCTCCATTTGCACCGATTTTCCTGCTGCGCATTTTTTAATACTATTTTTAACTTTTTGCCTTGTCTCATCAGAGTGTTGGGACCAGAACACGTCATAGAACATTTTTTCCTGTACGTCTTCTATTCTGGTCCTGATAATCTCCAACGCCGTATTGTTTACAAATAAAATTTTTCCGTCAGGCGCCAGCACACCGACAGAGGTGGTTATATTATTTAAGATGTCCTCAAAGAAATTTTGGGGTGGGCGGAATTTTTTCATATAGCAATAGCTCTTCTTTTAAATGGGATTGGGATGGGGGAGATCAATGCCATTGATTATGAGCCTTTATTTCTCAATGCCGACTCTTGCCTGAATCCCTTTTTGATAATAATGCTTTATTTCTTTCATTTCCGTTACCAGGTCCGCTTTTTCAATAATCGACGGGGCAGCCCCGCGACCGGTGATGACAAGTTCGATATTTTCCGGCTTCATGGTAATAATATCAAGAATGTCCCGGACGGATAAAAGTCCGCAGGTAACCGCGACATTCCCTTCTTCTATTACGACAACGTCATATTCTCCGGACAAAACGGCTGATTTAACCGCGCCCAGGCCTTGTTGGGCGGCGGCAATATCTTCATCCGCCGGTTTTCCCCTGATAAACCGGCCCTGTCCGAATTGTCTAACCGTGATATGATCTGAAAATTTTTTCAGGGCCTTGATTTCGCTGTAATCACCGGCCTTGATAAACTGGGCAATAAAGACTTTTAGCCCCGCACCGGCCGCGCGGACAGACAGCCCTATCGCCGCCGTTGTCTTGCCTTTCCCATCACCGGTATAAACCTGCACAAAACCTTGTTTCATGTCATGGAGATTCCCGCATGTATGTTAACGATATAACCAATCTTTTTCGGTTGCCTTTTCGTTATCTCCTCCGAACAACTTGCTTTATATCTTTAATTCCCTGGCGATCACTTCTTTAAGCACTTCATTCGCCCCACCATAAATGCGCTGTACCCGGGCATCCACAAAAAAACGGGAGATCAGGTATTCCCTCATATAACCGTAGCCCCCAAACATTTGCAGGCATTTGTCGGCTGTATCAAACTGCATTTCAGTCAACCAGTATTTTGCCATGCTGACTTCCTTGACCACATCTTCCCCGGCCATATGTCTCGGGATCAGGTCATCTAAAAACGATCTAGCCAATTGCACTTTGGTGGCGATCTCAGCCAACGTAAACCGGGTGTTTTGAAATTTTCCCAGGGGTTTCCCAAACAGATTTCTGCTTTTGACGTAATCTAATGTTATATCTAAGGCGCCTTCTGCCGCGGCGTACGCACCAATGGCGATCACCAGACGTTCCTGCTGAAGTTTCTGCATAAGATATATGAAGCCCTCGCCTTCTTTTCCCAGCAGATTCTCAACCGGTACCCGGCAGTCATCAAAAAAGATCTCAGACGTATCCTGGGCGTGCATTCCGATTTTTTGCAGGTTGTTCCCTTTTCGATAGCCTTTTCTGTCTGACTCAATCACCAGCAGGCTGACCCCGGCATAAGATTTTTCAGTTTCCGAGGTCCGGACCGCCACAACACACAAGTCTGCCAGTTGCCCATTACTGATAAATATTTTTGACCCGTTGACGATGTAATGGTCGCCATCTCTTTTGGCGGTCGTGGAAAGATTTGCCAGGTCAGAACCCGCATCCGGTTCCGTCATGGCAACCGCAAGAATGGTTTCGCCGGAAATACATCCGGGGATCCATTTCTTTTTCTGCTCTTCATTGCCGTACAGTTCAATATACGGCAATACGATATCACTATGAAGCGGCCAGAATAGGCTGCTTAAGCCGTGGTAATTCAGTTCTTCGGCAATGACGACGGAATACAGGAAATCGCCGCCCGCGCCGCCGTATTTTTCTCCTGCTGTGGGGCACAAAAAATCGTTTTTCCCGGCTTCCAGCCAGATTTTCCTGGGAACACCACAGGCATCTTCCCATTCGTCATAAAATGGAATGATTTTGTCTTTTAAATATGACCTGAATGATTTTCTGAACATGTCGTGTTCTTTTTTAAAAATTTGACGTTTCATTTCCCCTCCGGGTTTTTATAAAAATTTTATGACAATTCTGATTTAAAAAATTCACGATTCAATCGGGCAATATTTACAATGGATATACCCTTGGGGCATTCGGCTTCGCATTCGGCTTCATTGGAACAGTTCCCAAAACCGCATGCATCCATCTGTCTAACCATGGACTGGACGCGCTTGGCCGCTTCGACTCTTCCCTGAGGCAGCAGCGCAAGTTGGGATACCTTGGCGCTGACAAACAGCATGGCCGATGCGTTGGGACAGGCAGCCACACAGGCTCCGCAACCGATACAGGCAGCTGCATTAAATGCAGTTTCAGCCACTTCCCTGGCAATGGGCAATGCGTTGGCATCCGGCGCACCGCCGGTATTAACAGAAATATAACCGCCGGCCTGAATAATTTTATCCAGCGCGCTTCTATCCACCACCAGATCCTTAATCAGAGGAAAAGCACGTGATCGCCAGGGTTCAATCACAATAGTATCACCGTCTGAAAAATGCCGCATATGAAGCTGGCATAAGGTGGTTTCTTTTTCATGCCCATGCGCCCGACCGTTTACCACGGCTCCGCACATGCCGCAGATGCCTTCTCTGCAGTCATGATCAAAGGCAATGGGTTCCTTACGGTTTTTAGTCAAAGCTTCATTAACCACATCAATCATTTCAAGAAATGACATATCAACGGAGATGTCTTTTGCATGATAAGTTTCTAAGCGCCCTTTTTTTTCACTGCGGTTCTGGCGCCATACCTTTAATGTTAAACTAATCGTCTTCGATATCATTTGTAGCTCCTCTGAGTTAATTCAACATTTTCAAAGGTCAATGATTCTCTATGAAAGCCAGGCTTCTGATCATCACCGGTATATTCCCAGGCAGCAACATGACAAAAATTTTCATCGTCTCGTTTGGCTTCATTTTCTTCAGTTTGAAAAGCGGTATTAAAATGGCAGCCACATGATTCTTTTCGTGCCAGTGCATCGTTGATCATCAATTCACCGAATTCAAGGAAATCCGCAACGCGTCCGGCATTTTCAAGACTTTGATTAAGATCCTTGCCGACCCCGGGGACGTAAACATTTTCCCAGAATTCATGCCGTAAATTCTTAACCATAGATAAGGCCTTTGATAGTCCCTCCTCGTTTCGTGACATACCGCAATGGTCCCAGAGAATCAGTCCAAGTTCACGGTGGAATTCCGCAACCGTTCGCTTGCCATTGATTGAAAGCAATTTGTTGATTCTGGTATTTACCGATTCAATCCCTTGTTTAAATTCTTTACTGTCAGACACATTGACTTTTGAAAAGGATGTCTGAGCCAGATACCCGCCTATCGTATAGGGGATCACAAAATATCCGTCTGCAAGCCCCTGCATGAGCGCGCTGGCACCCAGTCGGTTGGCGCCATGATCGGAAAAATTAGCCTCACCCAGAACAAACAGACCTGGGATCGTGCTCATCAGGTTGTAATCCACCCACAAACCGCCCATGGTATAATGGACCGCCGGATAAATCATCATCGGAGTTTCATACGGGTTATCATCGGTTATTTTTTTGTACATTTCAAAAAGGTTGCCGTATTTACCGGCAATCACGTCTTTTCCGTCCTTTTTTATGGCATCTGTAAAATCAAGATAAACGGCAAGACCGGTTTCACCGACCCCTTTACCCATATCGCACTGGTCCTTTGCATTTCGGGAGGCCACATCACGCGGAACCAGGTTCCCAAAACTAGGGTATTTATTTTCAAGATAATAATCTCTTTCCGATTCGGGAATATTTCCGGGAGGACGTTTATCCCCCGGTTTTTTGGGTACCCATACCCGGCCGTCGTTTCGAAGGCTTTCACTCATTAACGTCAATTTTGACTGAAACGTGCCGTGAACCGGAATACAGGTGGGATGAATTTGAGTAAAGCAGGGATTGGCAAAATAAGCGCCTTTTTTATAGGCCCGGAAAGCTGCCGTAACGTTTGACGCCATCGCATTGGTGGAAAGATTAAATACATTACCGTAACCACCGGTGGCCAGTACG